>DAOVJF010000032.1 GCA_030673355.1 Planctomycetota bacterium
AACTGAAGGGGCAAGAGCCGGACCGTTAGAAAGCCGCTGGTTCCTCCTTGTGCTTGGATTGGTTTCAATTGCGGCGGCATATATTTTCAGTCCGGTATTCCTGCTTTTCCTGGGAATTGGTCTGGTGTCGATTGGTGCCTGGGCAGGAGAGATGTGGTTTGAATGGAAGAGATTAAGCCGCAGGAAAGAAACGATAAATATCGAAAAAGACGCAGCGGAAAAGGACGAAGCACAGAGAAAGTCGGGATAGGCGGTAGAAACGATTCGAACAGACAGATCTGTTCGGATGATGAAATAGGAGGGGAAGTTTATGGCGAGAAACAACAATTACAGACTTATCCTCATTCTGATTATTAGCATGTTCTCGATGTTCTCATGTGAAAATTTCGATGATGATTCACAAACAACCAGCCAGCCTGAAATCGAAGAAACTGATATCACTGGGTTTGGAAACATCATCCTGGGTGCAGGTCACGATACAATTGATACCAGCATTTATGAATACGCTGATGAAGTTGCACGAGCGGAATCCTTTATTGGTCTCCGTGAACTCTTACTTGAAACAACCGACCTGTTAATGGACATCGATCCCTCCTATGAAGTCCCAGAGATCCTCAGTGAAGATAGTGTAGAAGGGAGCCTCGAGGCACTGGAAGAAATTATCGAGGCTGCCCGTCAAAATGCTGAAGACGGAAATCTCAAATTCAATACAGTTGAAGGTTTTGTTACGGAAGCAGGATCCACAGATGTCTCAGTAACAATAAAGACAGAACAATTTTCCATTATTACAATAGATTTGAAGTACATGGAATCTGACTCGCCAGAATGGCATTACATAGATATTCCAGAGATGTCATACTTCACGCAAACACCATTGGAAGAATATCTGTGGGCAATCCAGGATGTCAGGTCCATGCTCCTGGATAAGTATGATGAATCACAGATCATCAGGGATGAATTTGAAGATCCGGAAGGTATCTATCTCGAAAAGGTTATGGAAATTATCGATAGCGATGGTGATTCTATCTGGCTTGGGCACCTTCCATCCGAGTTATATGAAGAGACGTTCGCTTTCCATGTTATATATCGTTATCGTGAAACCGATGACGATTCTTCGGTTGAGGAACAGATAGAGAATTTATAACGCTCGTTAAGTCAAATACATAGGAGGAGTTTGATGTTTGAAGATTATAGTATTCAGATGCAGACACTTGAAATCAAGACAATGTTCCGGGAATTTCAGTCGACGATCTACACAATTTCGTTTATAGTAGGGCTGTTTTGTGCTTTCTTTGCTGGTGGGATCGCACGTCTGAAGGGGTACTCGAACTTCTGAGGAGCAGTGACCGGGCTGTTATTCGGCATGATCGGCCTTATTTACTACGCTGGTCTGCCCGACATGAAATCACAGGATGCACTTTTGAGGTTGGTAAAACTCAAACAGGACGAGATGGGCATTGACACTGAGAATCCGAGGATGAATATCCCGTCCAATTGATATCAACGTCGTCAAAGGATTCCGGATCATGGCAACTTTAGAAAACAGATGAAAAAAGCTTAGTCAATCTCCAGGTCGAACTCCTGAAAAAAAGATGGATCCCCCCAACCCCGCACCAGTAAAGGGGAAGAAAAGATCGAAAGATTAATCATAGTTGCTTGGGTGAGTTATAAGTCATTTCTTAGTGTCAATTGTATGATAATCGCCTGGCAGATTGGCAAAGGTTAATAACGGAATCCCCGATTCAGTATTGCCGCTTTTCATGAGTCTTGTGAAAACTGTCCTCTTATTTGGGTCGAAATCATAAGTGATTGTTAAAGGAAACACTTCCATATCATCACCATCTTGCGCATATTGAAATGCAGCATCTCTGATGGAATCCGAGTAGAAGATTTGCAGTTCATTGCTTTCTATTACTGAATTAATAAATCGCTGCTTTTCTTTGCCAAGGCTTGAAAATACCATGTGCCCATCGATAACGAATTCACCGACTTTACATTCCACAATCCGGCATCGGAGTTTCCCCTTATTCTCGATCGAGATTAACGTCAGCTCTCGCAGTTTTGGATCATTTCGTAAACTTTCTGGAACTTCCCATGTGTGCAGAAACCGAATGTCGAGAAACGGTTTGTTCTCTGCTATCCATCTTGTTTCCTCAGCTTTTTGTCCTATCTCTGCGATATCAGCAAGCCTTTTTGTATCCCGCCAGTAACGGTATGTGAGATAAACTAGGGTGATATTTAAGGCCACCAGTATTCCATTGATTATTAAGCTTGGAATCTCCATTGTCGTTAATCCCTTGCATGACCCGGTTAATTCCTTTACAGACCGGATCGTATACATCTATGATGGAACATAGCGGCTTAAGTTGCAACACGGTTGGAGTTGTATGGTTACCAATCCCGTATCGTTGTCCCATCCTTCATGGAAAAACGCAGGCGGGGAATCTGGCAATAATCTTTCCCCATTTGACACATCGACCCCACAATATGTACACTCCACACTGGTTCGAGTCAAAGATTAAGGAGGATTTATCATGTCATTTCCAAAACCGAAACTATCAGCCGAGATCGGCGTTTTCGGGGGTTCCGGATTCTATTCACTTTTAAATAAAGCCGAGGAATTCTGGGTGGAAACGCCATACGGATTCCCTTCCGATAAAGTCACGGTGGGTAAAATAGCCGGGCGATCGGTCGCGTTCCTGCCACGTCACGGCGGAGGCCATACGCTTCCACCGCACATGATCAACTATCGCGCGAACCTGTGGGCGATGAAAGCTCTCGGTGTGAAAAATATCATCGGACCCTGCGCGTCGGGAAGCCTCCAGGCGGATATTCCTCCGGGGCATTTCGTAATCTGCGACCAGTTTGTCGACCGTACGACCGGAAGGAAAGACACGTTTTATGACGGCCCGGTAACCACTCATGTCGCGATGGCGGAGCCGTATTGTCCGACATTAAGAAAAATCGCAATTGATACCGCAAAGAAGCTGAAAATTCCGGTGCACGATAAGGGTACGGTTGTAGTTATCCAGGGACCGAGATTCTCGACAAAAGCTGAGAGTAAGTGGTTTACAAAGATGGGATGGGAAGTAATCAACATGACCCAGTATCCGGAGGCGTATCTCGCGCGGGAACTGGGGATCGGCTACGCGATGATCGCGTTGATCACGGATTACGATGTCGGGCTGGAGGGCGATCCGAACGTCAAACCGGTTACGCACGAGGAAGTCATCAAGGTTTTTCTCGCGAATAACGACAAGCTTCGGAATTTACTGCACAGGATGATCCCGGATATCCCGAAAAAAGCGTGCAAAATGGTACGTGATGTGTTAAAGAGCGCAAGGTTCTGACAAATCTCTTTTGTTGTACAATACATACCCAGTCCAATGACCAAAGGTAACAATCAGAATCCCACCGCATACGGGTTGATTCTCACATCGCTCATTCTGCTTGTTCTCGCCGTTTTTATGTTTCTGTATTACCTCTGGCAGTTTTTTCCTTTCACGGTAGACGATGCGTTTATCACGTTCAGGTACTCCCGTAACCTGGCGGATGGTTTCGGGCCGACTTTTAATCCCGGAGGCCCGCCTGTCGAAGGATACACATCGTTCACATGGATGATCCTGATGGCCATCCCGCATCTATTGAAACTTAATCCGGTGGTATTTTCAAAAATCGCCGGAGTTATATTTACACTGGGGTTTTTAATTCTCGCGTTTAAATTTACACATTTTTTATGCGATTTTCTCGACAGGAAATCAAGAATCCTGCCCGCGTCTGTGATGGTTACCCTTCTCGCGACATTTTACGCGACATCGGCTCACGCGGTCGCGGGGATGGAAACCGCCATGTTTTCATTCCTGGTTCTTCTGCTCTTCCATCAAAGTGCCAGGTATATTGACAACCCGACCCCTCGCACGGCATATGGAATTACGCTTGCAGCCATACTTGCAGGATTGACAAGACCTGAAGGTAACATCATCGCGATAATTGACCTGATAGTTGTCACGGTTTTAATCCCGAAAGACAAACGGATTGGATTACTCAAGGCAATTGCTCTTGGATACCTGCTCCCCGGAGTGATCTATTACATCTGGCGTTACGCATATTACGGGCTCCCGCTCCCGCTTCCGGCATACGTAAAAATTGTGACCGGAGATTCGGGTAATTTCCATGGCATAAGAGACGTGGTTAAGTTCATCCGGGTGATTGGCATTTTCTACGGAATCCCCATAATAATCGGGTTTTTCGGCGCGGGAAAAAAACTCCTGCCTGGGATCATCGCGTCCGTGATGGTCCTGGTGTTATTTATTGTGCCGTATCACACGATGTCCTATATCTTCCGGTACCTGTATCCCATTGTCCCGATGTTTTTCATTATTGCCGCGCTGGGAACCGGGGTAGTTTTAAAAAGGCTGGGTAAATGGAAACCCGGTGGTGCGGGTCTGGTTACCGGGTCAATAATCGTTTTAGTCGTCAGCCTCGGGATAGGAATGTTACTTGTGCCCAATGCGAGATTAAGTATTTTTGATAAGCAGAATTACGCTTATTCACTCGGTGAATGCCATATTCGTCTCGCCAGGCACCTTGGGAATTATGAAAAACCCGACGGTAAACCCATACTGGCGTGCGCCGATGCCGGGGCAATACCTTATTATTCGGATTGGGAATCGATAGACACGATCGGGCTTAACAGTGCTGAAATATCGTATGATCGTGCGGATGTAGCGGATTACGTTATCTCCCGAAACCCTGACCTGGTAATCCTTATCTCGGAAAGTAATACCGAATTCCATGCCAGGACAGATTTTGGCGATGAATTGATGTCGAGGTGCATAGAAGTAGGAATGGAACCAATCAGTTCCATGCAATTTGCCCGTGATTATTATCTATGGTTACTTTGTGATCCCGATGACCCCCTGGCAGACTATCTGGATCAACTACAATAATTCCCCGCGAATTTTCAATATTTATTAACTGGTCTCCTTGACAAATTAAAGAACTAATATTAAGTACTAGGTAACCTCGCAGTACCCATTTCCCCCAATTTTTTTTGGACACCAGGAGATATCCCAATGCGCTTTTTACAATTTATTCTTCATTTTAATCCCTTGTAAGTGCCTTATTTTCAGGCAGGAAATACAGCCAGATACTGGGGACACCATTCTTGAGTGCGGAAGAGAATGGTGTTCCCGGTCAAATAAATTTACCAATTTAGTTGGGGGCAGTACCAGTAAGCCCCGGTTAACCCCGGGGCTTACACAATTTTTACCATGTATCAGAGCCGCGAATGTCAATGAGCGGTGTTGGCGGTCGGTGAGTGGACAATAGCAAACCGCTCATTGACATTCGCGGCTCTGATACAAATTTCCGGTACATGGATCCCCTACATCTTCACCCTGCTCCTGATCTTCTCAATCTCCTCGTCGCTTACTTCCTTGCCGAATGCCATGATCGGAGCCAGTTTGAAACCATGCTTCACTCCGATTTCTCCGATTTCCTTCACTTTATCGATATCGATCTCACGTCCAAGAGTGAAATTATCATCCCTGCCTTCAAGCCCAAGAAGAATTGTCTCCGCTAGGCACGCGAACCCCACATTTTTCGGGAGTCCCAGGTACACACCCCAGTGGACATCGCCGGGGATTAATATTTCGCCGGACTCAATAACCAGGATATCGTCCCTCTTCCCTGCTTCCTCTCTCGAAACATCCGGCGGCATCGCGACATCGCATACCAGCGCGCCTGATTTCAATTTCGTTACATCGATTATTCCCCCACGGGCGCTTGATGAAGCCACGACGATATCGATTGTGGGGAGAAATTCATCGGGCACAGTAGCGACATCGACTTTCAGCTCCCGACCCTCTTTCGCGGCCTTGCTTTCAAGCGACCGCGCCAGCTCCATAAGGCGTTCGGGTTTAGGAGCCACCAGCACAAGCTCTTTGACATCCTCCGCGAGCAGTTTCGTTATCGCCTTGCCGATCGAACCGGTAGCCCCGATCACCATCGCGCGGCAACCCGGGATATCGATACCAAGTTTACCCGCACCGTATTTAACTGTCTCGTGCAGTGCCCAGATAGTATAGGAATTACCCGTGGTTATAGCGATTGGGCTTCTTTTTGCGACACTTACGCCCGCATCGCCCACAACACTCGTATGCGCTCCCAATCCAAGGACCGACGCGCCTTTTTTTCCTGCCCATTTCGATATCTTCTGAATCTGCCTGTAGAAAAGTTCCGCTGGATGCTTCGTCATCATTTTCGGCGTGGCGCCGATCGCGTAGAAATATCCAACAATTTCCCGACCTTCAGGAGTTTTTATGCCCGTTGCTTTCGATACGAAAAATGGCGGTGCGATTGCGGCTGATTCCTCAACAAGTCCCTTCGGGAACGCTTTCAGAAATTGAAGTCCCTTCTTGCGCCAGAGATATTCAACAGTTATCGGATGCATGACAAAGGAGAATTTCGGGATATCAGGCACATGTTCGGGGGCGAGATCGATCAATCTCGGCTCGATTCGGGATTTCAAAATCAGGTTGATGTATCGGTCATATAACTGGGAGTCCGTCAGGTCATTTATGCTCTCGCCTTCTTCATTAAGATGAGCGGCAAATATCGCCTCGAGGATATTCGCTCCGAAACTCCTACCCCCCATTTCCGGCGTAGTGGTTATGAGAGTTGTGACCCCGCGGCCCTTCAGGTCCTCCTCATCAGCCTCCATGACTGTATTGGTAACGACAATTTTTCCTTCAAGGTCGTTTGGTGCGTAGCGGCGGATGTAATGATAATCCCCGACTATGACATCCGCCCAGCCAAACGGTTTCTGGAAAATCGGCCGAACTGTCTCCTGCCGTTTTCCCGTTGGGTAAATCGCCTCGAATGGAATGTTGGTCAGGATTGGCATCAGCCATTTCGCTGTAACAGCCACAGTTTTCAAGGATCGCATCGAGAAGGGAAGCTTCAGGGCATACATGAAATCACCGAATATGAACTTACTCGTGTACTCGCCGAGAACCTCCGCGACACCCCACCGGTCAAGCCCCGACATAACGAGGGTTTGCTTATCGTCAAACAGGCCCGGACGTTTCTCCAGCACCCACTTGATCGCCCATCGTTCGAGGGTTTGCTTAAGCCCGGCGCCATCCACGACCGGAGTATTTTTCGAAGCGTCGATAAACCGTTTTGTGTCCTGGTGTACGTACGTTCGTCCGCCTACATGAAAATATACATCGGCACCCCCAAGGCCGATCGCCTCAACGTCGCCGCTTTCATCCGCTTCCCTGATTAACCGGATCGCCTTCCACTTGTCTCCATCCGTCCCGATTCTGCGCACGTGGTATTCGCGGCCCAGCAGCGACGTGGTGAAGTCGTGGTCGCGCTTCGACGAGCCGATGGAAACCGAGAGTATCTCAACCGGTTTAAGCATCAGGAGGTATTATACAGAATTGTAAGGCCGTTGCTCTGGTGATTTCACTCCATGCTCTCCTCCAGGAGTTTAAACAGGCCATCGCGTTCCGATTTCTTAGAGAGGATCACCCTGCTCAGTTCCCCCGCTTTTTCGAAGTCCATATACACTTCAGGCTGGTTCAGTTCTTCTTCAAGAGTCCGTATCTGGACTTCGATTAACTCTATCTCACCCATCACATTTTCAGGTGATTTCCCGACCGTTCTCCCTTCCTGGGATCCGGTGTCGCGGGACCTATGTGATTTTTTTCTTCTTTTCTGCCTGGCCCGGTCTCTTTTGTCCGACTCAAGTTCGAGTTGCCTTTGATATTTTCCTGCTTCTTCCCTGGCAAATTTCTCCTGGTGTTTTCTATACAGGAGGTCGGAATAATTCCCAATATACATCCTGGCCTTCCCGTCGCCAAGTTCGAGAGTATTGGTCGCCAGCCGATCTATAAACGCCCGGTCGTGGCTTACAAAAACGAGGGTACCATCATACTCCTGTAAAGCTTCCTCCAGGATCTCCAGGCTTGGAAGGTCAAGGTGGTTCGTAGGCTCGTCGAGAATCAGGCAGTTGGATTTGCGTGTCAGCAGAATAGCGAACATTAATTTACTTCGCTCACCACCCGACAGATCCCCCACTCTTTTTTCAGTGTCATCGCCCGAGAATAGAAACCGTCCAAGAAGGTCTCGTCCTTCCTGCACGCCGACACCGCGTCCGAGCCTGAGTAGTTCGCTGATTACGTCATTATCGAGATCAAGCTCCTCCATTGTCTGCGAGAAATAGCCCCGGACAGTCCTCTCACCCCACCAGATTTCACCCTCATCCTGTTCGATCTCACCGATCATCATCCGGAGCAATGTGGTTTTTCCGGTGCCATTGCGTCCGATAACCGCAAGCCGGTCCCCAAGGCGGACGGAGAAACTCACATTATCAAGAAGAGGGGTATCGCTGAAACTTTTTTGAATTCCATGAAGCGTAAGAACCTCGTCAAAAGACCTCACCGATGATTCAAATTTCAGATGCATTCCGGCACGGTCATGTTTCGACTCCTCGACCATACTTGCTTCGATTTTATCAAGCTTTTTCTTCCTGCTCATCGCCATGCTGGCTTTAAGCTTGTCTTTCGACCATCTCGCGATAAATTTCTTTAGCTGTTTAATCTCCTTCTCCTGCGCATCGATCATTTTCCGTTCCCGTTCGAGCTTCTCGGCTTTCTGTTTTAAAAAACCTTCATAACCCCCGGTGTAACGCGAGATTTTTCCGCCTTCGAGTTCGAAAAGCACTGGGCATGATGAATCGAGAAACCTTCGATCGTGACTGATTATGAGGTAACCGCCATCGAAATTTTTGAGGGTCGCTTCCAGCCATTCAATCGCGGGAAGATCGAGATGATTTGTCGGCTCATCGAGGAGAATAAAGTCGGGTTTATCCGCGAGAAGCCGGGTAAGCGCGAGGCGTGTGCGTTCGCCGCCCGAAAGCCCCTCAGCCGGTTTACCCCAATCAAATTCCCGAAATCCAAGCCCTGTCAGAATCGACTTAACTTCGGTTTCAAAAGTGTACCCGCCTGCTTGCTCGAATTTCTGGAGTAAATCAGAATACTCATTCCCTGCGGCCCTGACATCATCCGGATTATCACCTGCCATACGCTCTTCGAGTTCACGGAGCCTGGCTTCCATCCTCTGAAGTTTTCCCGCTCCACGCATGGCCTCCGAGAAAAGTGTCCCTCCCGGTTCGACATCGGTAAATTGTTCAAGATGCCCGAGTAAAAAATTTTCACCGGGTAGCGATAATAAGCCCGAGTCCTTCTCCTCATGGCCTGAAATTATCCTTATCAGAGTGGTTTTTCCGCAGCCGTTCGGACCGATCAATCCGGCTCGATCACCGGACGCGAGGTAGAGATTGACCCCGTCGAGAACAGTCCGGTCCCCGAACGATTTGACAATATTTTTCAACTGAATGGCCATGCTTGAATGGTATGATAGCATAGCTGTTGATAACTGAGTCCTGTAAACTTATGGTAAAGAAGATCCTTATAACACTGCTTGTGCTGCTGATCCTCCTGGGGCTGTTTATATGGATGACCGGGCGTGTAACAGTCCAGGATATGTCAATGGACCTCGCCGATTCGAATACCCAGCCAATCCCTCTCAATCTCGAAGGCAGGAGGCTTGTCTGGGGATCGAACGCGAATGTCCCAATCGAACTTGAATGGGGAGGGGAAGGTTATAACCTGCTTGGATTCATGG
This sequence comes from Planctomycetota bacterium, assembly GCA_030673355.1. Lineage (GTDB taxonomy): Bacteria > JAJVIF01 > JAJVIF01 > JAPKYR01 > JAPKYR01 > JAPKYR01. The sequence continues at coordinate 9,697 of DAOVJF010000032.1, forward strand.
GAATCCCGGAAAATCTACAGCCCCTTGAAATTAATATTGGCCGTACCCCGATCCGCGATGAGTGGAATATCGCAACCATGGTTTTCGGAGAATCCGGGGAACCGACCTTCCTTACTGAAAACAACGGAAGTTTCCTGAATATGAGGCAATCAGCGAGTGGTGAAATAATTGTTGCGACACATCATGTCGAGGAGTCCGAGAATGTAATAATTTTGGAAGGCGATTTCAGTAATGTTGAAGAAATTTCTCCTACCCAGTCGCTCGACAGGTGGCCGAGCGTAAGCGCGGATGGGAATAAGATCATTTTTCATTCTTACCGTGGTGGCAATCCAGGTGGTGATTTGTTTCTTGCGGAGCGTGCAGATGCAAACAGCTACTGGGAAATTTATCGCATGACCGATGTTCCGGATGTGGAATACGTCCTTCCATTTATCGATCCCGGCAGCAAATATTGTGTCGCGATAGAACGCGACATCGGTCATGAAGATGGCTATGTGACTCTGTGGGAGCTTGATGGGCACCGGTTTCTGGATCAAAGGCATATCAATTTTGAACCGGAATTAATCAAGCATCCCACAATGAGTGAAAATTCGGAGATCCTCTGCTGGGAAAAAATGGTCGGGGATTGCTATTACATCTACACCTGGACCGAAGACGGCGGGGAGCAGTTGATTGGCCCTTCCGATAGCCCTCCTCACCCGGGATGGGGATGGGTACAGCCGTCGATAACACCTGATGGAAATTTCATTTCATTTGCCGACGCGTATAAAGGTTACGGTGAAGACCGGATCGGGATTTACGAGCTTGAAACCGGTATAGTGACGTACTTCGAAGGCTGCGGCGGGAATATAATGTTCCCATCGTTGTCTGATCCATCGATGTAGTCTGGAGATATAAATGAAATTCAGGAAAATTGCAGACTGCGAAATTTCAATACTCGGATTCGGGTGCATGCGCTTCCCTGTTATCGATGGTGACATGAATAAAATCGATGAACCCGAAGCCACCCGTATGCTCCATTACGCCATCGATCACGGGGTTAATTACATCGACACCGCGTGGCCTTATCATGGAGGAGCGTCCGAACCTTTCACGGGCAAGGCTCTCAAGGGCGGCTACCGCGACAAGGTATATCTCGCGACAAAACTGCCATCGTGGATGGTTGAATCGCGCGAGGATTGCGATAAATATCTCAATGAACAACTTAAGAAACTCCAGACCGACCGGATCGAATTCTACCTCCTTCACTCACTCGATAAAACCCGCTGGCCGCAACTGAAAAGCCTTGGTGTCGTCGAGTTTATGGAAACGGCTATCAGGGATGGCAGGATCAGGTACGCGGGATTTTCATTCCACGATGATCTGGACGTTTTCAAGCCGATCGTCGATGATTTCGACTGGACGTTCTGCCAGATTCAGTACAATTACATGGATGAAAATCACCAGGCGGGAACCGAAGGCCTGGAATATGCGGTATCGAAGGGATTGGATATTGTCGTCATGGAGCCACTCCGAGGCGGAAAACTCACGAAAAGGATTCCCGACACAATCCAGAATCTCATGTCCACGAAAGGGATCGATAAAACCCTGGCTGAACTTGCCCTGCGATGGGTCTGGAATCGCGATGATGTATCGTGCGTGCTTAGCGGAATGAGCACGATGGAACAGGTTATCGAAAACTGCCGTATCGCGGATGACGCCCAGCCGAATTCACTTTCGGATGAGGAATTTCAAATCATAAACCGGATCAGGGATCTTTTCCTCGAACGCATGATTATCCCCTGCACCGACTGCCGGTATTGTGTCCCATGTAAGGAGGGAGTTGATATCCCGAGGATTTTTTCGATTTACAACGATCTGAATATTTATCGTAACAGTGAATGGGCAGAGGGTTATTACCAGATTTTTCTTCAACCCTCGGAACGGGCATCGAACTGCAGGGAATGCGGCGAATGTGTAGAGAAGTGCCCGCAGGGAATAGGGATAATCGAGGAACTCAAAAAATGCCACGCAGCGTTGAGTGGGTAAGAGGGATTATTTGGTATTATTAACTTAAGCCGGGTGCCGTTCACAAGCGACGCCTAAAGCGGAGCTTGTGGACGAACAATAAAATATGAATCCTATCTCAAAAACCCCATGTGCCGTTTTTTAACAATACTCGGGTGCCGTTTAGGAATAAAGTCCGGGTGCCGTTCACAAG
>DAOVJF010000309.1 GCA_030673355.1 Planctomycetota bacterium
ACTTTTCGCGGATGAGGAAATCGACCTCATCGAGTTCACCTCGGATGCTGTATTTATTTCTCTTGAGGATGGCATAGTCCGTACACCCGAAGGTCCGGAGGCTCGACGGGCTTCGGTTATCGCCGGGAATTTCACGCTCGATGCCAACCGGATTGAGATGGTTGGAAGTCCGGACAGCATAAATTCAGTATCGGCTGAGGGGAATGTTGTGATCGACGGACCGGATAAACATCTCGAAGCTGACAGGATATCCCTTGTTACGGAAGGTCCGTTAAATCGGATTCTAAATGCTTCAGGTAATGTCTCATTCTCGATATACGGCCAGGACGGCACCGCGGACGAGGTTGTTGTGAACCTTGGGAGGGTTTGGTCGATCAGACTTGTTGGGGCCAGCGTAGGCGGTACGATCGATAATGGCCTGATCAACGGCGATTCCACCGGATCCGGTGATGAGGAATCCCGGGAAGAATAGTAATTTGCTGAAAATTCCTTATTATTGGTGTAAGTGCCGCCTGAGTTTTATACAATAAAGGAGCATGTTGACGGGGAAATATTTCAATATGACTGATACTGATAAAATAGACAGTGAAGGCAAGGTTGCCAGCCCGGCGGAAGTCACAGTGACTGAAGAAACCCTGGAGGACCTTCAGCATCGGGATGACCTTATCAAGCACATAGAGGTCGAACCGGGGATGAAGGCTCTCGAAGCGTATAACCTCGTGAAAATCTACAGGAGGCGACGCGTTGTCGACAATGTCGATCTCAAGGTCACCGAAGGTAAGATCGTAGGCCTGCTTGGCCCGAACGGTGCCGGAAAAACCACCAGTTTTTACATGATGGTCGGTCTGGTCAGGCCCAACAGGGGCCGCATCTTTTTAAACGGGACTGAAATCACGAGACTCCCCATCTATCAGCGTGCCCGGAAAGGTCTGGGATATCTCGCTCAGGAACCGTCAATTTTCCGGAAGCTGACTGTCGAGGAAAATGTCCTGCTGATACTCGAAGCCCTGGGAGTGTCGTACCGCGAACGCATGGAGCGTATGGAGCAGATTATCGACGAACTGGATCTGACGCATCTCAGGAGGTCGGTTGGGAACACGCTTTCGGGTGGAGAGCGAAGGCGATGTGAGATCGCGCGTGCCCTGGCGGGCAGCCCTGATTTCATGCTTCTCGACGAACCGTTTACCGGGGTCGATCCTATCGCGATCCAGGACATCCAGCGAATCATTACTATGCTTAAAAAAAAGGGGATTGGAATCCTGATCACCGATCACTCCGTACGCGATATCCTGGCTGTCAGCGACTGGGTCTACATTATGCACCAGGGTAAAATCCTCCAGTCTGGTGTCGCGCGTGAAATCGCTGATAGCGAGATTGCCAAGAAATATTATCTTGGTGAACGATTCCAGGCCGACGACAGCCTGTTTAATATTCTCGATGAAATCGGGGATGGTACACCTGGGGATGGTAACGATCAATGACAGTGACCAGAAAGGATATTTCGTGGGCAGATGCTGAGATTCGCTCTAGTCGCCTTGAATCTGTCAAGGAACACGGCGATGGGCCTGACATCGCCCGTATGCTCGAAATCGCAAAACCGGACCGGTTCGATGTTGTCCTCGATGTTGTTACCGGACTGGGCCATGTCGCCCGGGCGTTCGCTCCACATGTAAAACAGGTCGAAGCCTTCGATCCCGACATGAAAATCCTGAAAGGCGCGGAAGTTCTTCTTAAGAATGAAAACCTGGATAACATCAACCTTCTTCATGGTGATATTTATAATCTTCCCTTTGAGGACAATTTTTTCGATATCATCACCGCCCGACTCGCCATCAGGCATCTGGGCAACCCGTCAATGCTGATAAAAGAAGCATACAGGTTACTTCAACCATCGGGACGGCTTATAATCGCCGACTCCCTTGCACCGCAGCATACCGACCTCCAGGGTTTCCTGCAGAACCTTTACACCTGTCTTGATAAATCTCACCTGAAAAGCTACACGCTGGCCGACCTCGAAGACTTCCTGAATATTGAAAATTTCGCAATCGACCTGATTGAAATATATCCGAAGCATAACAATTTCAGGACATGGGCTAAAAAACATAACGTTGATAAAAGCCAGGCCCGCATGCTCTCCATGATGCTTGGTTCAGCTTCAACCAGGGCAAAACGTCATTTCCGTATTATCGAGGACGAAGGTAAAATTATCTCATTTGTAACCTGGATGATTCTTATTAGGGCGATCCCCGTTGAGACAGATGATTGATGATCGGCGTTTAATATGAACCGGCTTCCACTTAGAAAAATCGATCTGCTCGTACTGGGAGAATTTATCCCCTTTTTCCTTATGGGTGTAGCCGCGTTCACCCTCCTTATGGTTGCAGTGCTCCTTTTCAGGCCCATGATGAATTACATTACCACCTACCACTTATCGGTGACACAGGTCGGAATATTTTTCATCCTCGCTCTTCCACAGACCATCGCCTATACATTCCCGATGGCCGTACTTTTCGCGACTCTCCTTGCTTTCGGACGGATGAGCGACTCCAGCGAAATCACGGCCCTTAGAGCCGGTGGGATCGGGTTTTTCAGGATCGTTCTCCCTGCCCTTATTTTTACCTGGTTTGTGGTCCTCGGGACATTCATCCTGAACGAAACAGTCGCCCCGCAATCAACACGCACCTCAAAAGAATTCATTCAGAATGCGATTATTGACAAGGGCATCTCGCTTGAGGAAACAAATATTTCTTACATGGACCAGGATGCGGGTTGGCTTTTCGCAGCGGCATCGGCTGACGGAAATATCTTTTATGACGTAAAATGGTGGGATTTCTCGCGCCCCGGCAACATCACCCTTTACACCGCCGATGAGGGTGTCTGGATGATGGGTAAATGGGAATTTCGCAACGCGCACGTGATTCATCTTGGCATCGGAAACGGTAATGGAATTGCCAATAATGGCGATAGTGGCGATCCTGCCTCTGAAAATAATGAAGAGGATGATTTCAATCACAGGGGGAATGTGGTTCGCTCGATGGTCAGCCCGACACTCGAGATGGAAATCGCCCGGACACCATCGGATATTCTTAGCGGGGAGAATCGGGACCCGGATGAGATGAGCCTTCAGGAACTTCAGGTTTTCCTGGCTTCGGCCGAGTTGTCGGGACGCTCGGAAAATTACCTTAGAAAAATCCAGGGTACATACTCCATGAAAATCGCCACACCTTTCGCGAGTATTGTTTTCATCCTGCTTGCCGCGCCGCTCGGACTGGTACCGACTCGATCAAGCAACACTGTTGGAATCGGATTGGCGATGCTTCTGGTTTTCGCCTATTACATGCTCACAACTTTTTCCATTAACATTGCCGAACGCGGCATACTGATTCCGGTTATCGCAGCCTGGCTCCCTAACATCGTTTTTTTAATCGCCGGCATATTTTTAAACGCGCGATTTCACATCCGTAGTGCGTAATTTTTATTTTGGATTGATAGAATTTTGGATTGATAGAATTTTGGATTGATTGTTAAATAAATGTCGAAAACCTCGAAACCGATAATCTGGATTGCCTCGATTGTAATTATCATCGCCATTATTTTTGCCCTCGGCTACAAAATTGTTGAGAACAAAATCTTTGCATACATCGCCAACCAGCCTGGTATTGAATTCAGCTACTCCTCAAAATCCGGCAACCTTTTCTCGGGATATCAACTGAACGATCTTTTTATTAAAAAATCCCGGGCAGGAAATGATGTCCCGTCCACTTCATTCGCAACTCCGGGCCTTACAATGCACTGGCGGCTCAAACCTTTTAAACTTACCGAGATCACATGGGAAGAGGGTAATGTCACCATCTATAACGATATTAACAGCGTCGAGGAAATCAGGATCGGTGCCGGATCGCTTCTGCCGGATCTCACCGGATGGCTTGAGACGGGTAACGAAATTGAATTAGGACCCATGGCATGGGACGGTAAGATCATCCCAAAAATTCGCCAGACCGGACAGGAAATTAAAATAGAGATATTTATCGAGAGATTCCCCTCACGGCTGATATCGATTATCGGATCCTCACCTCCGGACTTCAATCTTCCGTACCAGGTGGTTCTTGAGATGAATCTCGAAGGAACCCCACAGAACCTCGAGGCGCATGGAACCGTGTCCGATCCCCTTACTCGAAGGTCTTACAGGTTCTAAGACCAATTCTAAATTTTGATATTTCTTTATATTTTAACTATTAAATGTAGCCCGGTTAACCCTTACAGTGACGATCATGAAATTTTTATTGACGGGTGCCGTTGACACGCTGAGATCGGGGACACGCTGAGATCGGGGACACGCTGAGATCGGGGACACGCTGAGATCGGGGACACCTCTTTTCGCCC
>DAOVJF010000547.1 GCA_030673355.1 Planctomycetota bacterium
GAATGGCATCGTCAGTACACGCGAACCGAGAAGTGTGAAACCGGGCATACCGTAACCGGTGGAGAAGAAATTCTCGACTATATCAAACCTTGAATATGGATACGGGCCGAAAAGCTCTACGTAAGCCGGCAGGTATTCCTCAAGCTTGTCCAAAAACTGGTTCGATAAATCTTCATTGTCCATGTAGAAATATGTGCTGCACTCGACACCATCGATAGTTCTGGTGTTTATGTTGTATTGATTTGCTACGAGGACACATCCATCGGATGGCACTGAGCTGGTCCATTCCACAAAGCCGTACTCCTGTTGATCCCTATCTCCCTGAGAGACCGAGCTCCAGCCTTCCGGAAGTTGTACGGTCACGTTATATTTTGCCATCGAAAATTCCGTGTCAGGATACCAACCGGTCTCAGATGATAGGTATACACCCTCAGGGGAAATAATTCCGCTTGTATAATCCCCACGTACCCGTCCAAGAGCGGTGCTTGGATTAATCGGATCGTTAATTTCCCCTTCATATTCAATGAGGAATGAATCGGCGCCCTCGGGAAGATCCACGATTACAGTGTGAACAGTCGCGGTCTCATCGACTTCACCGGTACCCGACCCCTGGTAAGGCACAATCTCAAAATCAAATTTCTCAAGACTAAGGGTCCCTTCAGCAATACGGCCGATATACTTAATTGCCAGATTTTTATTCAGGGTGAATTCGAATCCAGGACCTGCTGCGCCTTCCAGGAATACCACATCCAGAGCCGAGATCCAGTGATCATCAGGAGTGATTATCACTGTCATGGCATGTCCGGATATCTCAGGAAAATCACTCTCGTACTGACCTATCACAGGCATAGATGATATAAAGAGAATCCCTGCCAGGAGTAATAGAAGTAATTTGCGCATTGTTTTTTCCTCGTTCTTATGTGGATATTTATTCTTATAAATCCTGTAGTATCGAAATGATAACTCAATGTGGACTTAAAATCAAAGGCGTTCAACCAGCCAGTCTTTAACCTTGTCCAGCCCTACCCTTTCCTGTTCTGTCGTGTCCCGATCGCGTACTGTCACCGCTTTATCTTCCAGAGTATCGAAATCTATCGTAAGGCAGTACGGTGTGCCGATCTCATCCTGACGGCGATACCTTCGTCCGATATTTCCGGATACATCGTACTGACAGTACCATAATTCCTTTAATTCCTTAAACAGCGGCATCGCGACTTCCTGGAGTTCGCCTTTTTTTTGTAAAGGGAACACCGCAACTTTAACCGGCGCCACTTCGGGCTTGAATTTCAGGATAGTTCTTTTCTCGCCGCCGATCTCATCTTCTTCATAAACGTCACACATCGCCACAAGCACGCTTCGCTCGACCCCGGCCGATGTCTCGATTACCCAGGGAATATATTTCTCGCCCGATTCCTGGTCGTGGTAAATAAGATTCTTGCCCGAATGTTCCTGGTGCTGTTTGAGATCGTAATCGGTACGGTTATGAATCCCCTCGATCTCCTGCCATCCCATCGGGAAGTTGTACTCGATATCCACAGCTGCTTTTGCATAGTGGGCAAGATGTTCTTCTTTATGCGGTTCAAATTTCAAATTTTCTTCTTTTATACCAAGGGCATTAATATAAAAATCCCAACGCTCCTGTCGCCAGTGCTCGTACCATTCATCGGCGGAATCGGGATGAACGAAAAACTCCATCTCCATCTGCTCGAATTCCCTGGATCGGAAAATAAAGCTTTTCGTGGTGACCTCGTTACGGAAACTTTTCCCGATCTGCGCGATCCCGAACGGAACTTTTTTACGGCTTACGCTTTGAACCGCTTTGAAATCGACGAAAATTCCCTGGCATGTCTCGGGACGGAGCCAGACGTCCATTTTTCCCGATTCGGTCGATCCCGCCTGTGTCTTGAACATGAGCTGGAATTTCTGCGGCTCGGTAAACTCGGACCCGCCGCATCGCGGGCATTTTCCTTTTACAAGGTGATCCTCACGAACACGACTTTTACAGGTCATGCAGTCGACAAGCATGTCGTGGAACGCGCCAACATGCCCGGACGCCACCCAGACATC
>DAOVJF010000014.1 GCA_030673355.1 Planctomycetota bacterium
AACCATGGATACGACAATGAAACTTGAAAGTCGACAGCATAAAGGGTTTGTCATCTTTGACCTGGATGGCGATTTCGACAGCCGTACTGCCGCGGACGCAAAGGAAGAAATCAGGGAAATGATCCTTGCTGGTAATAGTAACGTTATAATCAACCTTGAGTCTGTGTCATACATCGATTCAGCGGGGCTGGGCGCACTTGTCAGTGCATTGAAGACCGCGAAGGAAAAGGGCGGAAATGTGTGGCTGGCCGGAATGGCCGAGCAGGTGAAGATGGTGGTGGAACTGACGCGGCTCCATCATGTGTTCACCGTATTCGATTCTGTCGAGGAAGCCCTGGAGGTACTGGTGGCTGATACACCGGGGGGGCCTTAATGAAAGTTTACTGTGAGAATGAGAAGTCCTGTATGGTAGTGACACTGTCCGGCGACCTTACAGTCCCGGAGTGTGAAAGTTTGAAAGAATTAATACTGGATAGTATTGAAAGAGGTGCCAGGCAACTGCTAATTGATTTCGGTTCCGTAAACTACATCGATTCGTCCGGTATCGGTGTTCTCCTTGTATTACTCCAGGCCGCGCGAAAAAGTGGAGGAGATATCCGTCTTAGCGGAACAAAGCCAAATATCAGGGACGTTTTCAGGCAGGTAGGCCTTCACCGTATTTTCAGGCGGTTTGAAAACCGTGAAACCGGCATAGAGAGTTTTACTCCATCCTAGAATATTGCATCGATTACCAGGAATCCTGTCGCATTAAATACCTGCCATATTTTAATTTGATTTGCCTGTTAAGAGCAGGGATTTTTTTTACTTCCTTATCCCCACACAATAATCCTGAAAATATTTAAGACCAATTCTACTTGAAAATGTATAAGACCAATCCTATTATTTAAATATTGATTCGAGATCGGGGACACCTCTTTTCGCCCGTCGAAAAGCAGGTGTCCCCCTAAATTCCAATCAATTTTTGTTTAACAGGATTGATATAAATCACGGGGACATGCCATTTTTCTCCAGCGATAAACCTGATTTTACCATTGCATATCAAGGGAAAAATGCCTTGTCCCCGAAGCATTGCCGCCAAGAACACTCATATTAATTGTAGGTACTAAAGTGAAAAAAGCCGCTTATTGCGGCTCTGGATCCAGAATTAAATTGAAATTCGAAGTTCAAGTTTAATTTTTTAAGGAGTAAATCCCGCGAGCTTGTTTTTTGATCTCGGGTGTGGTTCTAAGGACTGCAAGGATGGTACCCGATGGGTATTTACCGCCGAATTTCGTGTTCTTCTTACGTATTTCCTTGACGAGATCGGCGAGTGAGAATTTCCCTTTAAGTTTTTTTGCGGCATTAAGGATTATGTCACGGTTCTTGGATTTACGCCTGACAGGCATAGCCTTACGGCCCCTCTTTGCACCGACCTTCATAGTCGGCCTTTTTGTTGCGAAAGGCCCGCGACGTCTCTGGCCCGGCTCGGTGTGGAATTGATCCAGCGATGCGAGAAGCTGTTTTTTATATTGCAGCTCCTGTTCGGTAATCTTAATTTCACGTATCAATTCTTTTGCGAGGTCCTTTGCTTTCTTCTTTGTGTTCTTAAGCATATCTTTCACTCCGGCACATTTGTATTTCCACATAATCAGTGGATTTTTGTAGGATGCTTGAATAGTGTAATGTAAAGCAAATGTTAATGTCAAATTTAATCATATAAAATTTCTACTGTAATATTTAATTTATTCCTGGATTGACAGGGTTAAATATTAGTTGCTTGTATATATGTGTTCAACACATGAATAGAATTTGTATTAAAATCAAGAACCGTTTGATTGAATAACTGAGAACTTACCATTTCAAAAATCACTGGCCATAAAGCTTGGCTCATAATTCATATTATACAATTCTTTCGATATCTATTACCGCATAACATTTTAGACCAATTCCGTTGAATAATTATTGATCAGATCCTGCATTTCAATCTCATAACGACACTAAACGCGTGGCGTCGACACGCTGAGTGAGACAGTTACACTCGCGCGCCTGGAAAATCTCCGGGTCGAACGTGCTTGTCGACGTACATCAATACAGGATATATCCAATCAAAATTTATTTAACGGAATTGGTTTTGGTAGTTAAAATTATAATTCTTTGATATTGCTGCAATGTCAAATCTTAGCAATTCCTTCAGAAGCCAGGGTTGAATATATTTTTAAGAACTCCTTAACCCAAACCAAAAAATTTTGGTTCCAGAGTGGTTGCTTACCTTTAAAAATGCTAAATTTCATTCGGTCGTTATGAATGCTAATTCAAAACCTGTAACAAAGATGGGTTTATGTGTGCATCCCATAAGCGAGCTGGCACGGGAAGCGGTAATACGTCTGAAATCCCTGGCGTCCGATCGTGCCATCGAAATTATCGAGCTTGGGACAGAGAGTCATGGACCTTTGGACTTTTCATGCGAGATTGTGGCATCAATCGGCGGCGACGGGACACTGCTTAACGCTGTCCGGAATGCTTATCCCAGTGATATCCCGGTTTGGGGAATAAATGTCGGCGATCTCGGATACCTTACGATCTCCAGTGTTGAGGAAATGGGGAGAAGCCTTGATCTTCTTTCGAAAGGCGAATACTGGATTGAAAACCGCACCATGATAGAGGCGACAGTCACTGGCGAAGACGGGCGGGATATTCGCCTTACGGCTTTTAACGATATCGTGGTTCACCGTCATGTTCCCAAGGGGGGTATGATCGTACTCGATGTTGAGCTGGATGGACGGTTTCTCGGGTCGTATGAGGCTGATGGCCTGATATTTTCAACTCCGACCGGATCGACAGGTTACAACCTTTCCGCGGGAGGTTCGATTCTCAGCCCGAATTTACCTGCATTTATAATTACCCCGATCTGCGCCCATTCGTTCAGCGCGAGAAGCCTGGTTGTTGATGATTCGAGTGTTCTCCTGGTCAAACCGAAAATCAAGGCGCTGGGCGACGTTGTACTTATTACTTCCGACGGCCAGGAAATCGCGCAACTGGATAAATGCAGTCTCCGCGGGGGAACCGATGATCCAGTGGGTTGCGAAGTTGAAATCCGCAGGGCGGTTCGAAGGGTCGGGCTTGTAAGGTTCAACGAAGTGTTCTTTTTCGATGTCATGCGCGATAAACTTGGATGGGCTGATGGTCATCCGAAACACAGGAACAGGTAATTCACCAGGCTTAACAACAGGTCTCAAATGCTGAAGGAGCTTTTTATACGGGACTTCAAACTGCTGAGAGATGTCTCAATGACATTTCAGGGCGGGCTGACAGCGATCACAGGCGAAACCGGCGCGGGAAAAACGCAGTGCCTCGAAGCTCTGAGGGCGGTTCTTGGTGGCCGGGTTGGGGATGATGCGATTTCCAAAGGTTTTGCGAAATCGGAAATTACGGCAACGTTCGATATGCGTGATCGTCCGGATGTGCTGGATGTTCTGAAGGCAGACGGCTGGCTTGATGCTGATGAAAACGAATTGATTCTCGAACGGAGAATCGAGCGGGATGGTAGAAGCCGGGGACGGTTGAACGGTAGACGAGTACCGATCGGGGCATTGCAGGCGGTCGGGGACAGGCTGGTCGATCTCCTTGGACAGAATGCCCGGGCCGATCTTCTCACGCGTCCCCCGCTTGAAATCCTCGATTCACTTGGCGATGGTAAGCACCGCAGGCTGGTCATTTCAGTCAGGGACATTTACACAAATTGGCGGGAATCAGTACTTGCGTATGAAACCGAGGCAGCAGAGATAGAAACGGCGAGGGAACGTAAAGACCTTGTCGAGTACCAGCACGCTGAACTGGAAAACGCTAATCTTAGAAACGGTGAGGAAAAAAGGCTTACCAGGGAAGCGGAACTTCTTGAAAGTGCGAAGGATCGGATCGAGGATGCTTTAAAAGCGACGACACTGTTGACCGGTGATGTTGATGACGATCGATGTGTCAGGGATGTACTCCAGGAAGTCCTTGGTGCGGTAGAAAGGCTTGCATCGACCGATGAAACGATCAGGGATGATTCATTGAGGCTCAATGAAACAGTTCTTTTTATAGATGAGCTCAGTAATATATTACGAAAGTACGCTGACGGAATTATTGACGATCCGGAACAGAGAGCGGTCGTTGAAAACCGTCTCTCGATCATTCATCAGCTCAAACGGAAATATAAAACCAGCGAAAGCGGCCTGATAGAACTGTGCAATAAATTATCCGCGGAGCTTGAGAGGGTTAGTTTCGCGTCGGACAGGTTGAAAGCGCTTGCATCCGAACGTGACGAGATTTGTGCAAAATACCTGAAAGAAGCGAGTTCACTTTCAAAATCAAGAACGAAACTGGCCAGGCAAATTTCCAGGGAAGTGATTAACCACCTTGCCGATCTCGATCTTCCCGATGCGATATTTAATGTGGTGCTTGAATCTAATCCTGATGATGAAAGCGGCTGGCGGGCTAATGGTATCGACCGGGCGGAGCTCCTGATCGCAACGAATCCGGCGCAGGTTCCCGCGCCATTAAAGAAAGTAGTGTCGGGCGGGGAGCTGTCAAGGCTCCTGATAGCCCTGAAAACCGTACTCGCCAAACGCGACAGGGTGCCGGTCCTGGTTTTCGATGAGGCGGAAGCGGGTATTGGTGGAGAGACCGCGTATAAAGTTGTGGAAAAGCTCATTGAGTTAAGTGGGAGCCACCAGCTGATCCTGGTCAGCCACCTGTCCCAGATAGCATCCAAGGCCGACAGTCACTGGGTAATCGAGAAAACGTCGACTAAAAATAGTACGTATGCAGAAGCAAGGGATATATTGGGTGAGGACCGGGTGGAGGAGATTTCCCGTATGCTGGGAGCCCGTGGCGACAAGGCGGCGCTTGATAAACTGGCGAGGAGTTTTCTAAATGACGTTTAAGGCGGCTAACTGGCATGAAATCTTTACTCAGGCCTATTTTTGTAATATTATAGAATAACAATTTTCATTATTATAAAAACAATGTAGAATCTGCCACATGGGAATATTGTTTACAATCATTTTCGTTATCCTCGCTCTTTTATCGACATGGATGACCGCGACTGGGATTTTCCTGCTTATGAGCAAGCATGAGAAGGAGGAGGAGATGACCAACCTGTACGAGCAGGTTTACGGGTCGGTCAAGTCGGGCGACATGCCGCGTGCGATCCTTCTCCTTGAGGGTGAACCCGGCCCGATGGCGAGACTCCTGTCGAGTATTCTGACTGAAGCCACAAAATTCACTCCGAAGCTCAGGGTGGCGTACAAGGTCACCCTGGAAAGCATGAAACGCAGAAATCAGATAAACACGAACCCCCTGCGAATTATTAAAATGGCTGCACCTGTGTTTGGAGTTCTCGGATTCCTGAATCCGATAGTTGCTGGGTTTACAAAGGAACCGTCGGCCTGGTTACTCGCGCTAATGCTTTTCGTGCTGGGCGTGGCGATCGGGCTCATATCGGTGCTGATCCTGAATCTTGCGGAACGTCGCCGCAACCATGTAATGGTTCTGGTCGGCGACCAGGGCCGCAAACTTCTTGTGTACCTTCTTGGATCCGACAGTCCGCTTGCTTCCATGCGGGGAGATGTATTCCCCGAAGTACAGTAAGCGGGATAATACCGGGCAATATAACTTCCCTGATAAATCTGCTCAATCCGATTATTTCAGGCAAAAGTGATGCGTTACATCACTCGAAACATATATTTTCACTTTATCCTTCATTGTTATAGCAACCTTATTGAAGGGTTAAGGATCAAATTCTCAGGGTTGATGATGAACAAGCCGCAATGAATGGTAGAATATAATATTGAGGAATAATTATGGGACCAAAAAATATAAACAAGGACATACCAATTTTTCTCGGGATTCTTGCCCTGATAGTTTTCGGGCATGCCTGTTTCAATTACAATCCAGCATTGGCCAGGGGTCTGCCCCAGCTTCTATTGCAGGGGAATGGCGGCGGTTACGCCAGCGAACCTGTCAATGAACGCGCGACCGACCTCGAATACAACGCCCGGCGTATGCTTTACCAGCTTGGGTCCGCGGAAGCCGGATATTCGGAGTACTATGACAGGGGGACTTACGCGTGGATCCAGAATCTCGTCATGGACGGGTACCTGCAGCCGAACGATAGCGGGGCGACTCTTGTTAACAGCTACAGCATGACTTTTTATCTTTCGGACGGCCACCTTGGGTTCACAATTGTAGCTGAATCAAACGATTTCGATCTCAGATCGTTCCTGATCGATGAGAACCAGCTTGTGGTTCCAATCACCCCTGTTGTGATGGAGGATCCTGATGAAAGCTGGACTTTCATCCGTGAATTAGAGTCCACGCTATATTACGACTATGGTGGTTATGATTACCTGAATTCACTTATGCTGCTTAACTACGACCCACCGCTCGGACTCAGACTGAATCGTGAGAACACCGGGTACGTGCTTTTTGAATTCGCGGAAGCGGATGAGGTACTGGTACCCAATGATGAACTTTTTTATATTTCCAACCTGACTTCGTACATGCTGGGCGATACACGTCCAGGTTACTAGAAAATCTGTTAATGGTTAAGCCTCAAAATCATGACATACTTCTGGCTCATAACGATCCTGATTGTCCTGATCCTGATCGCGATCGATCCACGCAGTTTTGGGTCATGGAACCGGAAATGGTACGACTTTGGGATCTTTGGCTATTTGCGTTCTGTCAGTGATATCGAAATCAGGAGCGAGTACAGGAGAAATGACTGCCAGCATATACCGTATGTTCACCGTGGTGAAATTCCCGAGTTCCCCGATCCGATACTCGACCGTTTGATATACGAAGACTGCCTGGATGAGGCCAATTTCTACCGGATGAAACAGCTCCGGGCAGCACGTGATCGTAAGGACAAGGCAGGTGTGAAATCGTACGAAGTGTATAAATTACGCATCACGGCCAGAAGGATCGAACTTGAGGAAATCCGCCGAAGAACAATGAAAGCCGAATATGAGAAAAATAAGCACAAATTTAAAATTTCAGCAAGGAACCCGACCGATCCAATGGCGCTGCCTGATGAACTCATTGAGAATAAGGAAATTCGAGAGAGGGTTCGGTCGGGATATCTTGAAATTGAACGGAAAGGAATTCTCAAACCGTCGGTAAAACAGGGATCTGGACTTGAACCGACAATGGTCTGCGATCGGGATCAGGGGGAAGAGACTGGGATTGCGGATAAATCCGGTTCAAACGATCCTTCCCCGGCATTTAATCAGGAGAAAGTTGAATCTGAATCTCTAGAAGTTGCGGGAAAAGATACACAGGAAGCCGGGCAGGACGAGGATACTTTCGAGGACTTGATATCCATCTAGGTTCAGTCAAATAATTAACTCATAGGGTAGTAATGAGTCAAGCCTTCCTGGATGCGACCCCGTCTGATTCCCTGGTCGGGCCGCCCCAGTACTGCGTGCTTTTCAAAGTTTCCCTGAGTAAATTCTCTGTGATGTAATGTTCAATTGGCGGTCTCATACCAATCCTGGACATGAGTTCATTGATTTCATCCTCATTGGCAGGATAAACGCGGCCTGCCGGGCATGCAAACCCGAACTTTGTGGCGAGGTAATCCGAGAGCCAGATTATGGCTGCCAGGTTATTGAACGGTTCCAGCATCGGGCTGTGGTGCCTGCCAATCGCCAGTGAAATAATCTCAGGTAACCCCCACGCCTTAATAAAGACTTCGCCGACAACCTGGTGGTTGTAACCAAATTCATCAAATTCAACATCGATTAAAGGAGTGAGATTTTCACTGGATTTATGGACGGCGCTCTTGAGTTTCCTGCGATCGGTCATAAGCATGATCAGAAGGCCGATATCATGAAGAAGCCCGGCTGTAGCAGCAACGTCCGGCTCAACCTTCCGTACTGAACGCGCAAGGTGCCGTGAAAAAATGCTGACGGCTGCCGCGTGCCGCCATATTACTTTCGGCCCCATCCAGTTATTCCCGACTAAGGTTGTACCACGGCCGAGTGAGTCCTCAATTACAAGTGACCGTCCGGTGTCAATCCCGAGAAGGGTAATAGCATGCTGCAGGCTTGTTACACTGGCATCGATCCCGAACAGGCTTGAGTTTACCCATCTTAGCAGACGTGCGGCGGTCGACTGGTCCCGTTCGATTGTTTTCGCGATTTCCTTCGATCCGGTTCCCGGTCTCGACAGAATGGACAGCACGTCCAGGGCAACACTTGGAAGTCTTGGAAGAGCTTGTATCAGGTTGTAAAGAGATTTGATAGTTTCATCGGGAATATCATCAAGCACGTGATATGATGAATAAATACTGATCTCGATACATTCAACATCCTGAATGGTTTCTTCAGCTTCTTCCGATTCTTCTTCTATGATTTCCTGAGATTCGATGACAGGATCGACATTTTGCAGGAGCGTAATGTCAGGTGGCTCGTCATCTTCGTCTTTTTTAACATTAATATCGTTGGCACGGCTTTTAATGGGATTCCAAGCCAGCAGTAAAAATCCGACCGCGAGGATCGTGAGTATTACCATTACAATGAAAGTCATATATTCAAATCCTAAACGTACTACATCATTAGTATCGCGTCGATGTTCAGCAGTTAAAACAATAAATTGCATGATTTTCAACTAATGATTCGTTTTTGGTCAAAGTATGGGAAACAGAAAGGAATAAATACGCATTTACTTACTTATTAATCTATTCACATTTAATAATAGTTTAACTGTTAGAGCCGGGTATATTCAGGGGCTGATGGAGTAAGTAAAACCAATGACAGTAAGCATATTAACTATTTAAGGACGGGTATAACATATACGGATGCGATTTTGAATAACAATTCATGTTGTAATATGTAATAATCAAATCTTGTGAAATAATTCGCATAGATATTGACCCTGATTATCACATCCACTATACTACGGATATAGATACATCAATTTGCCACTGGAGACATCATGGAAGTTATCTATTCATCGGTAAAAGATATTGAAAGGCTTTACAAGGGACTGGCTGATGAAAACCGCATGAAGATCCTGTTCCTTCTTGATGAACTAAGTGAAGCATGCGTTCGCGACATTCAGCAGGTTCTCAGGATTCCCCAACCTACAGTTAGCCGTCACTTGGGTCTTCTCAAAAGAATGGGTCTGGTTGACAACCACAGGAGAGGTAAGTGGAATTACTACTATGTAATTAAGAAGCAGCCTGAAATTGTAAAACAACTCATTCACAGTCTCACAAACCTGGATTCCTGCCGTAAGATTTTCAGGCACGAACTACAGCCCCAAATGGACAAGTTACTGCCCAGACCCAAAATTCGTCGCGGTTGACTGTAAATAAGCTTCAAACATCAAAGCCAGGGCCCCGTTATACCTGGCAGGGGTTTTTTTTATTCAAACTCTTATATAACAGGACATCCCGGCCAGACCCCCATCTGCGGTTGTAATGGTAGGTTAGTATGGTTTTTAGTGCTAATATCTGGCAAGATACGTCATGATCCATATGTATCAAAAACGGTATCAATTGTATTTTTTATTCCTCCTGCTGATTATCAGCACCCACAAATCTCCAGCGGTCTCGCAGGACATTCTCACAACTGAACGCATTCACCCGAATATCGACTATGTAAAATACCAGGTGGATTCTTCAGGTGAATCGGTTGCTGTCCATATGGTCCTTGTTGAAGCGGACGCAATTCGTGACGGAGTGCTCATAATTGAGCCTGTCCCGGGTGGTGAAACTGTCGGGCAATGCGCGACACCATCATCGAGCGGACGTCGGACCGGTGCTGTCGCAGCGATCAATGGGCCCTATTTTGCGTCCGCGGGTGGGCGAATATACCCTCTCGGTTTCATGATTCTTGATGGATTCCTGGCCCAGCTTGGAAATCTTTACCGCCCGCTGGTCGGATTCGATCGGGAAGGAAATTTTCAAATTGAGGTTGCGCATCCAAGGGCGTTTGTCACGAGTGAATCATATTTCGATCCTGTCTGGCTGTGGGGGGTCAACACACCATGCGGCTCTGATATGGTGACGATGTACGATCGCGATTGGGGAATATCGGTGAACCCACAGGGGGGCACGGTTGTTTCAATCGGTCCGTTGGTAAGCGGTGAGTCCGATATAACCTATTCAGGATCTGGAATCCCGGACCGTGAAGAATGGTCTGGTGTAGTTACAGATATTTCAACGACGGATTCGCTTGAAATACCCGAAAATGGGTATGCCCTTGTGTTCCATGGGCGGTCGGAAAGCTTCGTTGAAAGATATCAACCGGGAATGAAAACAGCCGTTTATACCCATGATCTTCCATCCGGTTGGGAAGAAATGTACTGGGTTGTGATGCTTGGCCCATGGTTCATTCATGATGGGCATTTCCGGGATTACTCATCGGAGACGAGTTACGGAAGCGATATAAACGGTCGGGCAGGTAGAAGCGTGATCGGTTTGACCTGGAATGATGAAATCTTCTTTGCAGTTACCAGAGGAGCGGGATTAAATGTGATGGAAACGGCTGATGTCCTGATTGACTGCAATGTCAGGGAAGCGGTTATGTGCGATTCGGGAGGATCGTCGGGCCTTTGGGTGGATGGGATCGGAGCGATAGGCAGCCCGAGAGCGGTCCCGATTTCATTTATTGTCAGGCAAGCTTCAGAATCTGAAAATCGTGAATCAGGCATCAATATCTGGGTTGATACGCTTATACGATAATACTTGACCAAAGAAACGGGTGGCGTCGATAAGCTGAGTGAGACAGTTACACTCGCGCACCTTGAAAATCTTCGGGTCGAAGGGCTTGTCGATGCATATTAAGATTCTAGATCGGGGACACCTCTTTTCGCCCGTCGAAAAGCAGGTGTCCCCCTAAAGTTAAATTTGTCTAATCAATTTTTCCTTAACAGGATTGGTGTCAGAACTCGCTTCACAAGGGCCGTCGAGGGTCGAAAATCACCCTGCGGATGTTTAATAAAACCACCAAACAAAAATCAACTTGAAGATTTCACGAAAAAATGGTATATAAATTGCAGTAGATCAAATAGGCTACTACGGGTTACCGGCTCCGAAGGGCGATTTGGTGTCGACCAGTTGAAGGGTAGGTGACCCGCTTTTTTTTAGGTTTTTTTAGTGCCAGGGTCTTTGCCCTCACTGGTTCAGGAAACCCAGGTTGATTTAATCCGATTATGCGAGTACGATGATCATCTCACTTTACGATGAGCTTTCTCGATAAAATTAAATCGCTGGTAACAGGCAGGAAAACCGCCAGGAATCGTATTGTTGTCCTCGGCGCCGACGGAATGGATCCGCGTATCTTTGAGAAACTTCTCAGGGACGGCCGGATGCCTAACATGAAATCGATTCTCGAACGCGGCGGTTATTCCCCTTTGAAGACCACCATCCCGGCCGAAAGCCCTGTAGCCTGGTCTTCGTTTGCGACCGGCATGAATCCCGGGAAACATGGGATTTTCGATTTCCTGACCAGGAACGCTAAAGACTACTCACCCGCGATCGCCCCGGTAAGCGTCAAAATGAAAAAGCTGGGGAAACCGGAGCCGATATGTAACAGGGCCGGGACAAGTTTCTGGAAACGCCTTGGCGATGCTGGATTCCGATCCGCGATCATCCGGGTTCCTGTCACATTTCCCCCCGAAAAATTCAACGGGCGGATGTTGTCCGGGCTTGGCGTGCCAGACCTTCGCGGTACATGGGGTACGAGCGTTCTCTACAAGGAAGGGGAAGAATCCGTTAATCACACCGAAATGGGCGGCGTCGAGATCGAACTTGTACGCGGTGAGGATGGGAGTTTCGAAACTGAAATTACAGGGCCGAAACGCGCGAATTCGACTGTGCCCTTGAAAATATCGATCCATGACAGCCGCGCGAATCTCGAATGGCAGGATAATTCGGCACGCCTCGCGCCGGGAGATTGGTCGGACTGGGTGCCGATTTATTTCGAGGTGACAATTGGTCCCCTGACTTTGCGTCCGAAGGGAATAATGAGATTTTTCCTTCACTCAATCGATCCGGTAAAACTTTACCTCGGCGCGATTTCAATGGACCCGAAAGACCCCATGTATCCGGTCACCCATCCCGCAGCGTGGTCGAAAGAACTCGCAGGAGAATACGGAAATTTCTGCACCCTCGGCTGGATGGAGGACACCTGGGGCCTGAATGAAAACCGAATCGATGAGGCGGGATTCATAGAGGAAGCGGAGAATTTCACATCGCAGCTTGAGGAGATGGTGCTTGGGATTATCGAGGGTAAAGAGGATGACCTGGTTGTCGCCGTATTCGAAGCGACCGACCGTAACCAGCATATGTTCTGGCGTTGCATCGACCATGGGCATCCCGCATGGGACGAAGCGGAATCGAAACGGTGGGGCGACACGATCGACAGGACGTATGAACGTTTCGATGAGACTGTCGGCAAGGTCGCATCACGATTGGATGACGACACTATCCTCATGGTTATGAGCGACCATGGATTTAATTCATTCCGCCGTGCCGTCAATATTAATACCTGGCTCAGGAATGAAGGATTTCTGGTTGCGGACCCGGACGCATGTCGCGACGATCTCAGCCTGAAGGATCTCCAGCACGGGGGTGCATTCTGGCCCGGTGTCGACTGGAGTAAAACACGGGCTTACTCGATGGGCCTCGGGAAAATCTACGTCAATCTTCGCGGACGGGAATCGCAGGGGATCGTGGACCTGGGTCGGGAGTACGAGGAACTCCGGGATGAGTTAATCGGTAAATTCTCGAAGCTGACCGATCCACAATCTGGCAAACCGGTAGTCAGCGTAATGCACAAAGCGGACAGGATTTTTTCGGGTCCGATGGTCCCCCACGCCGGGGATTTAATTGTTGGTTTCAACATTGGATATCGAGTTAGCTGGCAGACCGCTCTCGGGGGATTTCCAGCGGAGGTTATCGAGGACAATAAGAAAAAATGGTCGGCCGATCACTGTTCGGTAAATTCAGATTTCGCGAGCGGTGTTTTATTGACAACCGAGAAATACGACGCGTTTTCAGAGGGGAGAAGTCCAAACATCATGGATCTCGCCCCGACGATAATGCGTCACATGGATGTCGACATCCCCGACGACATAGATGGAGTACCCCTGCAGGAGAAGTGACCCCTACAATTTATTAAAATCCTGATTATGGGAAGCCGAAGCTCCGTATTATGGGAGGCTGAAGCTCCGTCTGAGCCAGATAATGATGCTGCGCCAGTACTTGTTTAAAGAAAAAATTTTTCCCCGGGTGCCGTTCACAAGCGACCCCCAACACGGCCCACTCTTAGTTTGACACGCAGAGCTTGTGGACGAACGATAATCCCCCAATCCCTGTGAGTAGCCATCACAAGCCGAAGCATTTTTCCCGCCATAGCTTTAGCGAAGGCTTGTCGGCATCCGCAACCGACATTCAGATAGACAGGCTGGTTTATGAGTTGTATGATCTGTCTGAGAAGGAGATAAAGATAGTGGAGGATCGATAATGAAGAAGAACAGGATATATGCTGACACTTCAATATATGGAGGGGTGTTTGATGACGAGTTTACGGGAGTAACCAGGAAATTTTTCGATGAAGTCCGTAAAGGGCGACATATTCTGGTTGTCTCAGAAATAGTGCTGCAGGAACTTGAGCTTGCGCCATTAAAGATCAGACAATTCTATGCCGACCTTCCTGCCCGGAGCGTTGAATCGATCGATTTCAATGATGAAATGGCCGATCTAAGGGACGCGTACATAGCAGCAAAAGTTGTTTCGAAAAGATTCAGAGATGATGCCGCTCATGTCGCAGCAGTCACAGTTGCCAAAGCTGACCTTATCATTTCCTGGAACTTCAGACATCTGGTAAAATGGGAGAGAATAAGAGCGTTTAACGCCGTGAACCTTAGACTTGGTTATCCGATTATGACTATTTTAAGCCCTCTGGAGGTGATATCGTATGAAGAAGGACTTTGACTGCGTCGATATGAAAAGAAAAATTCAGGATGAAATCTATGAAGAGACAAAGGACCTTACACGTGAAGAACAACTCGACCATCTCCATAAAGCGGGGAAGCGATTCGAGCGTAAGATAGAGAAGCTTCGAAAAAAGAAACCGGTGGGCCCAAAGAAGAGAACGAAAAAAACCGCTGCTCCTGAATAATACGTCTGCCGAATTATTCGACTTCTCCGATCCCACCGACAAAGCCCGGCACGACCGGATGGTAGACCTGGTAGAACATATACTCGACCTCCACAAGCGGCTTAACGACACCCAAAATCCCCAACCCCCCAACGCCAGATCACCTCAACGGACATGCAGATAGACAGGCTGGTTTATGAGTTGTATGATCTCACAGAGGAGGAGATAAAATTGATTAATGAGAGTGACTCGTAATGGATTGGCAGAACGTATTTAATGTTATCTTTGCACTCATCGCTATCTACGCAGCATGCCTTTCAACTTTCAATTACCTTCGGGACAAAGCTGCTATCAAGGTAAAAGTACATCTTGGCCTGATCGTTGGACAGGGTATACCTGAGCATAGGCTATTTTTTAAAGCCATAAATGTTGGAAGACGACCCGTAATCATTAGCGGTCCACCTTCTCTTATCCTGGATAACGAATATCATATAGCAATTTTTTCATCAAAAATACCAGCTCCCAAGTTGGAAGAAGGAGAAGTCTACGAAGAATGGATTGAGCTCGGCGAACTACGGGAGGCATTAGTAAAAAGTGGCGGAATCCCAAAGGCAGTCAGGTTCAGAGACACTGTTGGAAGGGAACACATTTACAGATTTAAAAGGAATGAATGGAGCA
>DAOVJF010000455.1 GCA_030673355.1 Planctomycetota bacterium
CTCGTTCCAGGTAACCAGCCCACCAATGGAACCATCGATTGTCCTGGAGAAAGTTTCGGGGGATGTGGTTGTATCGGGAGTGGATGGCGCGGAACCGCCGGAGCATGAATAAACGAATAACACAGCCAGCACCATCAGGCCATAAAGCAGCTTCTTCATATGGTTACCTCAACTTAAGAAATAACAACAAGACCGCGTTTTGCTTACAATATAAATTTAACAGAGGTTTCCTAATTGGACAAGAGTATTTATCAATTTATATTGAAAGATTATGTTTTAAGGAAAACGCATGAACTTTTCACAATCACATTAAATCTTACCAAATAAGCGGGAATCTTCCAATATTCAGTATCCGCCCGAATCCAACTTCCCAATCACAATTAAATCAGGACTGACCTCCTCGTTCGCGTCTCCATCCGGACGCGCGCCAGGATATTTTAATCATCACGGGTGGTTCACATGTCAATATTTTATCTTATCATCTTATTATATTTTCCCGTTATGGGAAAAGGAGGTCATCCAAATGAAGATCAGAGACAAAGGTTTCACTCTGATCGAGCTATTGGTGGTGATAACCATAATTGGAATTCTTGCCGCCATAGCTCTACCAAACTACATGAGGGCCCGAGAAAAGGCCAAAGAAGCGGAAGTGAAGGCGAACCTTCACACAATTCAAATCGCGCTCGAGAGGTACATGACGGACAACAGCGAGTACCCGCACTATCTCCTCGGTGGAGATATCGACGGGTGGCTCAACTGGCACACACAATGGGACGGTATAAACAACCTTTCCATGTCGGACGGCAGACTTGCCACCAATGACAGGGTCCAGGACCCGCTGGTGGAATACGATTACATTGTCTCATTTCCCGGGAACCCATTCGTGGGCGACGGGCAGATCATTATCCGCGAGACCAGCGTGGAAGGCAATGACGAGCAGGGGAAAGGCGACCCGCGGTTCGGGTACAAAGGGAATGTCATGGGGCAGGGCCTCGATGACAGGAACTTTTTCGCAAGCGCTATCTCAGGGCTCGGTTCGTTCTTCTGGAGCGAGATCGAAACCAGGAGGACGCTCGATCGCGGTGCATTTATGGTCGTTCCGCCGGCATTTCAGAGCGCGGATACGTTTAACACCAACATGTATTACATCTTCGGCGGTTTCATGTATCCCCCGGATCACCCGGACTATGACGGGACTGTGATCACGACATCCTGGCCGGGTAATTTCTTCTACAAGGCGACATCCGACCAGGTGATGTCGCGCAGCTATTTCACTATCCCTGTACCCAACACGAATATCGGGGGCCATTACAATCGCTACATTCTTGGCGGTTACGGGTCTCACATGACAACGGGTATTGATGTTATCCGTACAGTCTGGTGGGACCTTCAGACCGGCGAGAGGCTTCACTGGCGATGCCCGGCGCCGCACGATCTCGATGCTTTCGATGTCGGCTATGAATACTTCGGCGGGTTTCACGATCCGGGCGGGCTTCCCGAGGTGTTCGGCGGGGGGGATGCGTCGAACGGTCCATGGTGGCCGTATGACGAGAGCGATACATATCGCGGTGACGTCATCTACGGCGCGCCGGATGGTATTCCCGATGGTGTAATCATGGTGTTGAACAACGGAGCGGAGGTAACAGCATACGTGAAATAGATGTCATTAAGCGGTCCGGATCAGGTACTGATGGAGCTTGATGATATTTCGCACCAGTAATTAATCACCCCCGGTATAATTACCGGGGGTGAATTTTTAATAATGAAGATTCAGGCTATAATAACTCCTCTGAAATTGCAGAAATGCGAAGGCGGGGGGTGTTTGATAAAACCTAATAGGCAAAACCAGGATCGTAAGGAATATCATGGAAAATATGAACCCCGCCAGATATGAGCAGTTTGATATCGAGAGTTTATACCTTCAGCTACTGGGACGAAGGAGCGTAACGATCTGGAAATTTCCCGGACTGCTGATGTTTCTGATTATAACGGTTGCAGTGGTATGCATTATATCGTCCTTAACTACATTCTCAATCATGCTGGCGATCCCCGTTCTAATTATTTCCTGGATAATGACAAAGTACC
Source organism: Planctomycetota bacterium (assembly GCA_030673355.1). Taxonomy (GTDB): domain Bacteria; phylum JAJVIF01; class JAJVIF01; order JAPKYR01; family JAPKYR01; genus JAPKYR01. The sequence goes on from DAOVJF010000455.1 coordinate 2,086, forward strand.
TGTATTACATCCCCGATACTTTTCATAAGGATAAGGAATCCGGAATTATTTCATTGATGTATTGCAGTACAATCCCAACCTTTGAAATAATGCGCGATCTTTTATCTCATTATAAGCCAATGTCGTGGTGGAACGTGCTAATTGTTGGTGTTGCCGGTATATCGCTGGTTCATTATATCGATCCCGGATCCAGTTCAATTCCTTTTGCATGGTCGCTTGTATTTATTTTGTGGTGGCTTCTTGCAGGATGCGGGATACTGCTGGCTTTCCTGCCAGCCTGGGTCTACAGGTCCGGTATCGTGTTCGTGGTCTACTGCATCATGGCGGTTATTTCAATCTGGTTAGTGAAGCAGGCATGGGGCTGGAGTTTCGTTACGTATTTCGGGCGTAGTTTTTATAAACTTGAAAGTTATTTGTTTATACTTCTGATAATAAACATATTACTTGGCGTAGTTTCTTACATCATTTGGTTGATTATCCCCGAATTTGCCGAGCTTCAGAGGAAGGGCGTACTGAAATAAAACCAATCCTGTTAAACAAAAATTGATTGGACATATTTAACATTGCTGTACGTCGGCAAGCACGTTCGACACGGAGAATTTTTAAGCTTGCGGGATGGCGATGTCTCACTCAGCTTGCCGACGCCACGCGTTTAGTCGTTATTTTAGATAATTAAAAATTGTTGAGGGGGACACCTGCTTTTCGACGAGCGAAAAGAGATGTCCCCTGTATTTCACCGATGGAGGCGGGCGAAAAGAGATGTCCCCTGTATTTCACCGATGGAGGCGGGCGAAAAGA
>DAOVJF010000139.1:0-5000 GCA_030673355.1 Planctomycetota bacterium
CGTCGAACCGAAAGAGGCAATCTGTTCATCTACAAAACCTCAACTGAGAAAAACCTTAAAGGATTTCAAACACAGGTTTACTACCGATGAAGAGCTTGCGTGTATGCTTCACGGGGTCGGAAAAGTCATTAAGCGTTTCGGATCGATCGAAAACTGTTTCATGTCGGGCATGTCCCTCGGTGATGAAAATATCATTCCCGGTTTAACTCATCTGGTGCATGAGGTATCAATTGAGTCAGGACGAAAATTCCCGCACCTTCTGCCAGACCCGGGTAAAGGCAGCGCGTGCAAGCGGATGAATTTATATCTCAGATGGATGGTGCGTGAGGACGATGTCGATCCGGGGGGATGGGGTAAAGTGAGTAGATCGCGGTTACTGGTTCCGCTTGATATACACATGTTCAGGATCTGCTCGATGCTTGGTCTGACATGCCGGAAGCAGGCGAACCTCCTGACCGTCATGGAAATCACGAACGCTTTCAGGGAGATCAATCCTGATGATCCGGTTAAGTATGATTTCGCGATCACCCGCCTCGGGATCAGGGATGAATTGAATCCCGGGACATTTATAAACAGATGCACTCAGAAATGAACGCTACCGGTCGTTAAAATATTATTTTTATGTTTTACATGCTCCCGGAATGAGTTAGAATACCTTTCTCAGGAAGAATTTGCAGGTGGTAAAATTTATAGGGGAATATCATTCCCGAATTTACTGATGATGGAGGAATCATCATGCCCGAACTTGGCGACAGGCTTTACAAGGAAATGAATATACAGATACAGGAGGAGGTTTATTCTGCTTATCTTTACTATTCAATGGCTGGATGGTTCGACGCGAACGGCTTCCCGGGTTTTGGATCATGGATGAGAAGGCAGGCTATGGAAGAATTAATCCATGCCCAGAAATTCTTTACCCACATAAACGAACGGCGCCGCGAGGTGGAGCTCCTGGAAATTAAAAAACCGGACAATAAATGGGGCAGCCCGCTGGAAATTTTTGAGGCTGCATTCAACCACGAATTACATATCAGCGGTAAGATCCATGATTTAATGAAAGTCGCCAGGGAAGAAAATGATTTCGCGGCTGAGATGGGAATTCTGCAGTGGTTCATCGATGAGCAGATCGAGGAAGAGGAGACTGCCAATGAAGTTGTCACTAAACTGAAAATGATTGGCGACGATAAACACGGCCTGTACCAGCTTGATAAAGAACTGGGAGCGCGTGCTTTCACTATCGATCCGGCATTTAAATGGTGATCCGGGATCAAAACCTTGAAAGGTGATGAAAAACGATGTCAATAGACTTTAACGCGGAAGAAGTACTAAAAATGGCTGAGAGAATCGAGGAGAACGGTGGAAAATTCTACCGAAGAGCCGCGGAAAAATTTCAAGAATCAGAAGTCAGTAAGCTTCTCACGCGTCTCGCCAGCGAGGAAGATAAGCACCTGAAAATATTTCAGTCGATGAGGGAGAAAGTAAAACAACCCGCATCGGTGATTTTTGAGGAATCGCTGGACCGGATGCTGCACGAATACCTGGACGCGTTCGCGGATTCAGCCCTCTTTAACGAGGAGCGCGACCCGCTTGCCCATGTGACCGGGGATGAGGATTTAGAACATGTCCTGGACGGCGCGATAAAACGCGAAATGGAATCCGTAATGTTCTACCTTGGGATGAAAGACGCGGTTAAAGACGACAGCGAACGCGGAAATATTGACCGGATCATCCGGGAAGAAATGAACCATTATCATTCGCTGAAAGCGGAACTGGCAAGGTTACGGGGGAAACTGAACTGATTGAGGTCGCCAATATATATGGAGGGGAATATTATTATGAATGACTCGGCAAAAACCCTTATTGAAGGATTGAAGCACGCTATTCAAACCGAGGCGGACGGTTACCAGTTTTACCTGATGGCCGCTGAAAAAACCAGGGATGAGACCGGGAAGGAAATGTTCCGTGTCCTCGCCGAGGAAGAATTAAGGCACAAGGAATTCCTGTCCGCCCAGTATAAATCCGTCACGGATACCGGACATATCGACGCAAATCTCGAACTCGGTGAGCCGAGTGATTTCGGGAGTGGAATTTTCTCCGGCGATATTGTAAAGAGGCTCAATGAATCGCAGTTCGAGATGAGTGCGCTGTCGATAGGTATCCAACTCGAATTGTCATCAATTGATTTCTATAAAATGCAGGTCGAGCTTGCAACCGACCCGGATGTTAAGAAGTTCTTTAACGAACTGGTCATCTGGGAGCAAAAACACTACCAGGCTCTTCTCAGGCAGCACGACATGCTGAAGGAAGAATTCTGGGCACAGGGCGGATTCGCGCCGTTCTGATTTCTGATTTTGACTGAACCGGGCCATATAATCTGGATTATTATTGTTGTACTCGGGACACTTGTCTGGTTAACCGGTACAATCCTCAACTTCCGCATTTCTAAAATCATAACCACCCTTGATCAAAAAAAAATTCCAGACCCGGCAACGTGGCCGAAAATTTCGATCATTATCGCGGCATGCAACGAAGTCGGCTCAATCGAATCCGCGTTAAAATCGAAACTTGACTCGGATTATCCGGATTTTGAAATTATCGTGGTAAATGATCGATCGACCGATGGTACCGGAGAAGTTATCGATCGTATGGCCCGATCGGATTCCCGGATCAAGGTTATACATATCGCAGACCTTCCCGGCGGATGGCTTGGAAAACCACACGCACTCAATAAAGCTGTAGATATAGCGACCGGTGATTATTTTCTCTTCACGGATGCTGACGTATATTTTTCGAAATTCACTATTCAAAAAACGGTTGCATTCTGCGAACATGGTCGAATCGATCATTTAGGCATGCTTCCCAAAATGATCTCGAAGGATCCATTCCTGAAAATCTGCCTCCTGACTTTCATTCGTACTTACGGGTTAATCGGACGGTTCTGGTTGATTGATAATCCGAAAGCTGAAGTATTTTCCGGTGTTGGTGCATTTAACCTCGTACGGCGAAGCGCATTTGAAAAAACAGAGGGTTTTAACTGGCTCCGAATGGATATCGCAGATGATGTCGCCCTGGGAATAATGATCCATCGTACCGGGGGTCGGAATTACATAATTAACGGTGTCGATGAAATAAACGTCGAATGGTATACCGGATTCAGGGAAATGGTTATCGGCCTTGAGAAAGCGGCGTTCACGACATTGGGAAATTTCAGCCTCATTGCGAATGTCGCGAAAAGTTTACTTTTTCTTGCAGGTGAGTTGTGGCCGTTTATCGCCCTTGGTTTTATAATAATTCCATGGTTGAAATGGATGTGCATAATTTCAATAATTATCGGGTTCCTGAACTCGTTGATTGTCGATCGGTGGGGTAAGGGCGATACATGGCCGGCGTTTTTTTATCCGGTAGGCAGTATCCTGTTCACCGCCATGATGATTCGGAGTGGAATAATCGGCTGGAAAAACCGCGGTGTTTACTGGCGCGGGACTTTCTATCCGGCGGATGAACTTAAAAATGGGAAGAGGGTAAGGATTATGTAGATCGGGTAGATTAGCGGTAATAAAATACCAGATAAGTTTTTTGAACCATTTCCATATAAATATGGTTATAATATAGCACCATCGACGCGGACGGGATAATCCTGTCTGCCTTTTGGCGGGTCATTGTTAAAAAAGCGACCCGGAAGGTGAAATTCGATATGAAACCAGGAACGAAAATAGTCCGGACTACAATCCTGACTTTTATGGCCGGGTTCTTACTCCTTTACTCTTTATCCCCGGTGAATGCCCAGGCGGCAAGATCTTTCCAGCCGATCCCAAGGGGTGAAATGTACGAGCGCATTTTCCTGGACGATTTCTTCGATTCCCTTGGTCATCGACCCGATGGCCTTACATGGGTCGATGAAAGTGAGACTGTCCGGCTTCTCGTTACCTCCGGTTCAATGGCCGAGCGTGGGGATACAGAAAACGCGATAACCACACTGAGCCTGCTTCCCGACCTTATCTCGTCACAATTTCCCTTCATCACAACAATGAAAGAAGATCTCTTGATTCCCGAAATTCTCGATCCATGGTATAGAAACGAAGAAGCCCGGACCTACCTGTTCTCTTTTTATGAAGATGTCTGGCTTCCTCATCCGGAATATCGCGACGATTACCTGAGCTTCCGCGACGACACAATCGGCCGCGCATCCCGTCGAGACCCGACTGTTCCTGCCGTATGGATTCTCGGCCACCTTGCCGATTATGGTTTCGTCCCTGACAGGCAGTTGACCGAAGACGATCCATACCTTTTCATTTGGGACCTTCTGACAGGCGTTACCGTTTACGCGCAGAGATGCACATATTACGGTGTTACATGGGATCAGTACAGTGAAAATACCTACAACCGGGCTGTCATACAGCATGTCGGCGAGAGGATCAGGGAAGCCCATGATGAGGCTGCCCGGCGTGAAGTCGGGAGAGGATTCTGGGCCGACCTTATCAGCAGTCATCATCCATTCGAAGCTCCCCCTGTAGAGGAAGAGCCAGATACTGGAGTTGTATCGGAAGAGGAACCCGCCGCCGTTCCTGAAACCGCCGAAGATGTGGATGGTTACGATCTTTTCCGTCCACCGCCTGAAACCCCCCTGCCCGATGATGCGGAAGAAACTTCTGTGGTTGATGCAGGCGAAATGATCGAAGGTTTAATTGAGGACCTGGATGAAAGGTTTGGAGAAACGGTCCCTCCCGAAGAGCCCTCGGAAATCGAAACGATAATCGAGGGTCCCGATGAAATCACTGAAGTACCTGAAGGTGAGCCGGACGAAGGTATACCCGATGAATTCCTTATTGATATCCCACCGGAAAGAACGCCGTCCGAGATCGAGCCCGAAGTGGAACCCCCTTCAGAATTAGGGAATTATTCATCGGTCCGGCTGAAGGAAATTGCCGATCAGCTTGCGGTTGATATCGGTGTCCTGGCAAATGACCTGGGCAGGGAAACCATCGACCTGGTGATCCTCT
>DAOVJF010000021.1 GCA_030673355.1 Planctomycetota bacterium
ATATAAGCATAACTATTTAATATAAATCTTATACAAACTTTAACAAACTTAAACATAATCAAACAAAGCGAGATCACTTAACAATGCCAGATGTACCCATAATGCCACAGCCCACCAGCGCAATCTCAAAGGAAATAGAAGCCCTGGGACGTGAATGCGAAAGCCACCAGCCGACGATACAGGCTATTTTCGATGAGGTGAAGAGGATACTTGTCGGCCAGGACGATATGCTTCTGAAACTCATTATCGGGCTTCTCTGCAGGGGCCATATCCTTCTCGAGGGTGTACCCGGATTAGCTAAGACCCTGGCCATCAAGTCGCTTGCCACGGCGATCGGTGCGGATTTCTCGAGGATTCAGTTCACACCGGATCTCCTTCCGGCGGATATCGTGGGTACAAGAATATATAATCCCAGGACATCGGAATTTTCGACTCGTCTGGGTCCTGTATTCGCCAACCTGCTCCTTGCGGATGAAATTAACCGTGCACCGGCCAAGGTACAGTCGGCGTTGCTCGAGTCGATGCAGGAGAAGCAGGTGACGATAGGCGACGAGAGTTTTCAACTTCCGGATCCTTTCCTGGTAATGGCGACACAGAATCCGATTGAGACCGAAGGCACCTATCCCCTACCAGAGGCGCAACTGGACCGGTTCATGATGAAGGTTAAGGTCACCTACCCGTTCAGGAAAGAGGAGAACCTTATTGTCGACAGGATTACATCCGGCGATACGATCGAACTGAAACCGGCTATTACGCTCGATAAAATCGCAGATATGCAGAAAGTTGTAGACCGGATTTACGTGGATGAAAACATCAAGAAGTACGTCCTGGATATTGTTATCGCCACAAGGCAGCCGAAGGAATTCGGCCTGGATATCGACTACCTTATCGAATACGGTGCAAGCCCGAGGGCGAGTATTTACCTGGTCATGACCGCAAAAGCTTTCGCGTTCTTAAATGGACGTGGATTCGTGACACCAGATGATGTGAAGGCGATGGTTATGGACGTCCTCAGGCATCGAATTCTGCTCACTTATGAAGCTGAAGCTGAAGAAGCTACGAGCGAGGATATCGTAGAGAAAATCCTGGGCGCGGTGTATGTCCCATGAGATAGAAAATCGCAATTACGTAAGTAAACCGGGATGGAAAACTCTCGGGGACAATCCCCTTTATATCTACCTGTTGGACTTAGAATATAAACGGTTAAACCTTGTGGAAACCCTGGCGCCCCGACGTCATGCCGCGTGGCAGATATGGGTGTTTGTTTCCTTTCTCCTGCTCTGGATAATTGCACTTATTTTTTCCCCTATATCTGAATTGCCAATTTTCCTTCTGACAATACTCGGTCCGCTGGCGATCGCCGCCGGCACCGTTTACGCGGGCTGGAATGTCCAGATGCTTGCAGTAAGCAACTACCCGTCCCCGCTGGACAGTCCCCGCGCGCTTGAGCTTCTTTTTTCGACGCCGCTAACCGAAAAGGAAATTGTCAATGCTACGGTGCTGGCATATGTCAGGTTCCCATTTTTAAACTTTACACCGGGTCGGCTGGGATTGGTAATGCTGAATTTAATCACACTGGGATTGATTTTAACCGCCGCAAACGAACGGGGGATGCTGCGGTGGGATGTATTCCTTATGACGATCGATCTTTATGCGCCGGCGGTATGCGTATTTATTTTCTCACCCATACTCACGGCACTGGATATTCTCTATGTCCCGCGATCGCGGTTGTGGAGAAGGTCCGAGTTTGAATCTCAACTGGTATCGGGGCAAAGCGGAAAGATGCTTATAATTGCGATATTTGCGGTGCTTGCGCCCATAATGGCGGTGGTGTCGATGATGGACTCAACCGATCCTGTAACAACGAAATGGGTGCTGATGGTTGGGTGTCCGATAACGGTAATGGCAGTCGGATTCATGGCGTTCTGTTTTTATTTATTCGCGCCGAATTATCTTAAGAAGATAAGGAGGTTATAGGCTTTGATTTCATGCGCCGGAGTCGCACGCCGTGAATGCGAACATATAGGAAAAATTAATCATTTAAAGCCCTCGAAAAAACGACAAAACCGTAGAACAGCACGGCAGTGCGTCTTCCATCTTAAAACAATCCATTCGACGCACTGCCGTACAACGCACTGCCATTCGACGCACTGCCATTCGACGCACTGCCGTGCTGTTCTACGGTTTTTTCATTTCTCACTTTAATCATAATCATCCGGAAACCTGTAAATTAATCCAGAGTGGCTAAAAATGGTTAATACTCTGTATATATTTAAATGTTCCAGATTCCTTTAAACGTGGTCCGGAGGTCTTCAAGCATGTCCTGGGATGATATCGGGGGACGATAGGGCATCGGGAGACCGCCGGGATCGAAATGTGTTGCGACTGATGCGGTCATGCACTCGACTATGCTCTCCGATAGGGCTTCGAGGGAATATCCGCCCTCGAGCGCGTAGAAGACTCCGATACCAAGTTCGGTTGCGATCGCGCGAAACAGGGTGACCATCTTTCCGTAATATTCCGTCGAGACGTCCAGGGAGCCAAGCGGGTCTTTCATATGGGCATCGAACCCGATTGAGATAATCAGCAATTCGGGTTTGAACTGCCACGCTATCTGGGCTACAACCTCCCTTCCATATATTGCAAATTCCCCATCCCCTGCCCCGGCGAGAACCGGGAAGTTGACGGTATAACCCTTGCCGTCACCGGATCCAGTCTCGTCGATAAAGCCGGTACCCGGGTAGTGGTAGCATTGATGGATCGATGAATACAGGACCCCGGCATCCGAATAAAAAATATCCTGCGTACCGTTACCGTGATGGAGGTCGATATCGACGATCATGATTCGCTTGAGGCCATGCTTTACCCTGGCATATTCCGCGGCACAGGCAACATTATTGAATATGCAAAATCCCATCGAGCGGTCGGGGGTGGCGTGATGACCGGGTGGACGGAAGAGTCCCCAGACGGTCTGGTATGTGCCGGCCAGAACCTGATCGACCGCGTGGCATGCCCCGCCAACGGCACGTAAAGCCGCCTGCCATGTACCCGATGAGACCGGCGTATCGGGATCGAGGTATGCCAGTCTCCCGCCTGATTCAGAAGCTTTATGAGCAGCGAATTTTATAGCTTCAAGCTGAGCTTCAGAATGACACCGAAGGATATCAGCTTCCTCACAGAGATCGGGCTGCAGCCAGTCGATTGATTTGCCGACTTCGTGCTTCTCGATTGCATCCTTCATTACAATCAGGCGATTAGAATTTTCAGGATGGCTGCCGGTATCGTGAAGTAAGTAGTCGTTATGGAAAATTACACAGGTTTTGGAACTGGTAAATATGGTCTGATCAAAATTTGGCCCATCAAAAACGTCGTGATCTGGAAACATGTGATTATCTTCTTTTTTTATTCTGACCTGGCTTTTTTTCTGATATCGTACCGTTTAAACGCTTCCTTGAGGCGGGAAAAGAAAGTACGGGAATCGAAATTGGCCATGATTTCCTCTCCCTTGAAAACAAACGGCACGAATTTGTCAGCTCCCTCATCGAGGAGCATTTTCGCCGATCGCCGGCTTGTCGGCTTTCCAACGATGAAAATCCCGATTCCCCGCATCTCCGGATTTGAGCGAATCTGCCGAATTAACCTTATCAGGTCGTGCCCTGTAAGAGAGGGGTCGATTAAGATGCAATATATTTTCTGCCTGCCGGCATAGTCAACCGCGGCGGGGATGTTATCGAATTTCGCGACAGGATGTCCCCCCATCACTCCCAGTTTCCAGAAAATTTTTCGGAATGTGTCATCTGCTCCAATGACCACAACGACACCGGGTCCCTCATCTTCAGTCACATCGGAGAGTGGTTCCGGCTCACCACCGAGCGCGACAACGGCCTCATTTTCGGTTTCGAAATATCTGACAAGGTTTTCATCGATGTAAGTCTTTACGTAGTCGAGGGGATCGCCAGTCGCACCGTAAACTACAAGGCTACCCCCGGCACGGGAGCATGCCCGTCCAAGTGAATGAATAGCACCGAAAACCTCTTTTTTAATTTCAACTAATTCGGAAAGGTTAATTGCAATCCTTGGGGAACCTTCCTTAAGAACTTCCTGAAGCGACGATCTCAGCATCGCCGATCCGGTCGTGTTCAGACGGCCGATAACATCAATGATTTCAGCGGCCCGGTCACCGGACCCGATCCTGCGCCGTCGCAATTCAAGAGCCATCTCAGACAGTGCCTCCCGGACCGGTTTCAGCGATTGCCTTTGCGATCTCAAGGAATTGTTTTGTATCGAGACTTGCCCCGCCTACAAGCGCGCCGTCGATATCAGGCAGCCTGGCGTATTGACTTATATTTTCAGGTGAAACACTCCCGCCGTAAAGGATACGAATAGTCGCGGCGGTTTCCGGTGTAAAAAACCTGGATGTCCAGGACCTGATGAAATCAGCCATCTCCTGCGCGTCGCGAGGTTCGGCATTTTTTCCAGTTCCAATTGCCCAGACCGGTTCGTAGGCAATCAACGCTCCCCCGGTAACCTCCTGGCCTTCCCAGGCGACAGCAAGCTGCTCCTCGACGACATCCCTGGCTTTTCCGGCCTCGCGGTCCCTGAGTTGTTCCCCGACACAGAGTACCGGTATCAGCCGGTCGCGAAGTATCCGGGCAAGTTTCCTGCCAACTGTTTTATTGTCTTCTCCCATTATATGCCGGCGTTCGGAATGCCCGACAAGTACGTGCGACGCACCGGCCGAACGCAGGATATTTCCACTCATCTCGCCAGTATACGCACCTTCTTTTTCGTAATAGATATTTTGAGCTCCGATAAATATCGGGCTGTCCTCACCAAGTTCCTGGCGCATGGGGTAAATGTACGGAGCGGGAGGGAATATGGAAACCCCGACAGACCCCTCGTTAATATCGCTGAAAAGAGCCGGTACGAATTCATACACGAAATCAAGGGCCTCGTTCAGCGTCTTATTCATCTTCCAGTTCGCGTAGGCACACGGGATACGCATATATCACCTCAGTTAACAGCATCATCGAATTCGAACGAATCTGCGACGCTTGAATGATTAATAAACCGGAAAGCAGATTATACAACAACCGGTTGTGGATCGAGAAGCACGGCGACACCGGGAAGTACTTTTCCGCTCATGTATTCGAGACTGGCACCGCCGCCGGTTGACATATGACTGAAACCCCAGCCGAGTCCGAAATGGTTGATGGCGCTCATGGTCTCGCCACCACCAGCGACAGAGAAACCCTGGCCGAGTGCAATGGCTTTGGCGATCGCCCTGGTACCGCCATTATAACGCCAGTCCTCGAATAATCCCATCGGTCCATTCCATAATACAGTGCCGGCCCGTCTCAGGAGCGGGTCCCAGGCTCCCTGGGTTTTACTTCCAATATCAAAACCGGCACAGTCATGCGGGAAGTCTTCGATATCTACCAATCTTGCTTCCGTATCAGGATCGGAATTTGGGGCGACAAGGAGATCTCTCGGGAGCTCGATTCTGTAACCCATGTTTGCCTGGTTCGTAAGAACGGTACGGGCGGCTTCGATCATATCCTCCTCGACCATGCTGGTTCCAACTTCGCGCCACTGAGCTTTCAGGAAAGTAAACGCGCAGGCCCCGCCGATTAGAATCGTGTCAACACGAGGCGCCAGGAATTCAAGGATTGGCAGCTTGTTCTTGACCTTGGCTCCTCCGAGGCAGACAACATACGGTCTTGCGACGTCCTCCTGGAGAAGGCCGTCAATATGCTCGATTTCTTCCACAAGAAGGAAACCCGCGTAATGTGGTAATCTCTCGGCTACACTGACAACACTTGCATGGGCCCGGTGGCTTGTTCCGAAAGCGTCGTTCACGTAAATATCCGCAAGCCTGGCATATGCGGCTCCAAGTTCCGGATCGTTTTTTGTTTCACCCGGAAGGAAGCGGGTATTTTCCAGAACCGCGATTTCGCCCGGTCCAATCCGGCCAAGGGTTTCCGGGTAGTCACCATCGGTATAATCTTCAATTAAGGGAACTTCGCCGCCGACAAGGTCGGCCAGTCTTGTTGCGACCGGTTTAAGGCTTAACTCGGGAACAACCTTGCCTTTCGGACGTCCGAGGTGGCTGGTTACATATACCCTTGCACCGCGATCCAGAAGAAAATGAATCGTACGGAGGCTTGCCAGGATACGTGTTTCATCCGTGATGTTACATTCTGAATCCAAAGGCACATTGAAGTCACATCTCAGGAAAACTCTTTTTCCATCCACATCGGCATCTTTAACGTGAGGTAGAGTTGGCATAATTGAAAAAATCCTCCTGATTCATATTTCGATCTATTTTTAAATCAATCTTTATTGACCATGTATGTAAGCATATCAACCAAAGCCTCGGTGTAACCCCACTCGTTATCATACCATCCCAGGGTTTTTACAAGTCTCCCGCCCATGACCTGGGTAAGGTCGGCGTCGAAAATTGCGGAGAATTTCGTTCCCTCATGATCGCTGGACACCGTGGGATCGGTTTCATATTTAATCACGCCCTTCATCGAGCCCCCGGCAGCGGCCTTGAAGATCTCATTTACCTCTTCTTTCGATGTTTCCCTGCCAACCCAGCATGTCAGGTCGACAAAGCTGACCGTTGGTGTAGGAACACGGATCGCGTAACCGGTCAATTTTCCCTGAACTTCCGGGATGACCAGTCCAACAGCCTTTGTAGCGCCTGTTGATGTGGGAATCATGTTGCACGCGCACGCCCGTGCACGCCTGAGGTCCTTATGGGAGTTATCAAGTATATTCTGAGATGAAGTATAGGCATGGATAGTGAGCATTATGCCGGCTTCAATTCCCAGCCCGTCGTTAAGGACTTTCACCATCGGCGCCAGGCAGTTTGTAGTACAACTGGCGTTTGAGACAATTTTATGTGCCGATGGGTCGTAATCTGTGTGGTTAATTCCCCATACGACAGTAATGTCCGGTCCTTCCCCCTTTCCGGGTGCCGATATAAATACCTTACTGGCGCCCGCTTCGATCTGTTTCATGCAGCCCTTACGATCGGTGAATTTCCCGGTTGCTTCAACTGAGATATCAACCCCCATTTCTTTCCACGGCAGCTCTGACGGGTCGTTGGCTGTCAGGCACTTGATGTTTTTACCGAGGTCCGGAATACGAATCTCATCGGCATCTTCATCGATCTCACAGTCAAATTTATGGTACACGGTATCGTACTTAAGAGTATGGCCCTTGATCCTGGTTTTGGATCGGGAGTTGACGGCGACGATATCCCAGGGAACATCTTCTCCCTTCCTGAGACGATCAGCCCAGATCCTGACAATCAACCGGCCGATCCGTCCAAACCCGTTTATTCCAACTTTTACTGTCATTAACTCTTCCTCCATTAATTGTTGTTTTATAAATCCCGATATTTTACTGAAATCCCCACCGGCTTATTTACTAATATCACGGTGAACGACGTTAACTGGATATCCCTTCGACCTTAAATCCACACCAATTTTCTCAGCCAGGTAAACACTTCGATGCCGTCCGCCGGTACACCCAACCGCCACATTCAGCCGGAGCCTTCCTTCCTCGGAGAATATTGGGATGATCCAGGTCAGGAGGTCCTTTAATCTTTTACGGAACTCACTGCAATCGGGTGATCTTTCGATAAACTCACCAACCTCCTTTTGAAGGCCGGTAAGCGACTTAAGCTCCGGTTCATAAAATGGATTCGGCAGGAACCGAACATCGAAAACGAAATCCAGGTCGAGAGGGATTCCATGCTTAAACCCGAAAGAAAGTACGCGAATATTGGTTTTCGGCTTTTCCCTCTCGGCTGAGATATACGACATTACGTGTCGTTTCAGATCGGCTGAACTTAGGTTAGAGGTATCGAGCGTAAAATCGGCTTCCCTTTCTACACTTGCAAGGATTGTCCGTTCCTTCTGAATAGCCTTAATCAACTGCTCTCCGGAATCCGCCAGCGGATGCTCGCGCCTTGTTTCCTTGTATCGCCTGACGAGAATGTGATCCTTGGCATCGAGAAAAATGACGTTTACATCGTAACCCGCGTTTTTAAGTTCGATAACGCTGTCAAGTAAACCCTCGAAGAATTCCCTTGCACGGATATCGATTACTACGGCCATACCAGTATAGCTGGGGCTTGCTTCAGAGCCGGCCAGGCAAAGGGCGATGAATTTGTCCAGAAGTTGCGGTGGGAGATTATCTATCGTGAAATAATTTGCGTCCTCAAAAACGCGCAGAACACTTGTCTTCCCGGCTCCGGACATTCCGGTGATTACAACAATTGCCGGTGAGCGGGAACCGTCCGGGCTGTTAGCCTCGGCTCCGGGTTGTATTTCCGGTATTGGCACCATGCCCCCATCCAGCCGATTATCACCTGAATTCTTCAAATGATGAGCACAATATAACATACTGCTGTTAGCAGGGGTACAGGTAAAGTACAGGAAAATCGTTAAAATGCTTTAAAAATTGGAATCTTGTCTAACCATTAATCGGGAACGATGGGTACAGGCACTCAAATTTGCCTGTTTACCATTTATAAACAAGTGAGATGAATTCTACTTGAAATTGGATAATTCACGGGGACATACCAATTTTTTCCAGTGATAAACCTGACTTTCCCATTGCATATCAAGGGAAAAATGCCTTGTCCCATAAGTTAAGTGGTCACTCAATCCATTCTATGCCTTCAAGCCCCAGGAGGCGGCGTTTTTCCTCGGGTCCAGCCCCAAACCCACCGAGCTTTTTATTGGCTGCCAGAAGCCTGTGGCATGGGATGACGATCGGAACAGGGTTAGTACCGGCTGCATTACCTACAGCCCTTGCCGCGCCGGGTTTTCCAATCTGTTCCGCAAGTTCGCCATAAGTCATGGATTTACCATACGGAATTCCGCAGAGGGCTTTCCATACTGTTTTCTGGAACTCAGTTCCTTGGGGTGCGGCCTGTACCGTGAATCTCTTACGTTTCCCCCTGTGATATTCATTAATTTCACGCCTCAGCCGTTCGAGATTCCTGCGTACTGCCGCGCCGACCTTGAGATCGGAAATTTCCGGGAGGTTCTCCTCAACTTCGGACCTGTCGGGAGACCATAATAAAACGAGCACGCCCTCATCGCTGGCGACGGCCCCGTACCAGCGATCACCTTCCCTCCAGATTATCGAACCTTGAGCATTCATTGGGATTCAAGCTCCCTTTTTCTTTCTGGCCCGGCGGGTTTCATTTCGTTCGAAACCAAACATTTCAGACAGGTAATGCCCGGTATAGCTTTCAGGATACCTTGCTATTTCATCAGGGGATCCTGCTGCAATAAGGTATCCGCCCCCATCACCGCCCTCAGGGCCAAGATCAATTACGTAATCCGATGCTACGACCACGTCCAGGTTATGTTCGATAACCACGACCGTGTTGCCCATATCTACCAGCCGCTGGAGGACTGCAAGCAGTTTTTGAACATCAAAGTAATGCAGTCCGGTCGTCGGTTCGTCCAGAATATATAATATTCTTCCCTGTTTCTTTTTTGCCAGTTCACTGGCCAGCTTAACCCTCTGCGCTTCACCTCCCGAAAGAGTGGGCGCCGGCTGGCCGAGCCGGATGTACCCGAGCCCTACATCGCGGATCAACTCCAGGCGATCGGCTATCGCCCGATGCGCCGCGAAAAACTCTGCAGCGGTGTCGACGGTCATAGACAGGATATCATGAATATTCTGTCCACGGTATTTTATTTCAAGGGTCTCACGATTATAGCGTTTTCCGCTGCATGTTTCACACTTGACATAAACATCCGGCAGGAAATGCATCTCGATTTTCAGCAGGCCATCCCCGTTGCACCTCGGGCAACGGCCGCCACGCACGTTGAAACTGAAACGTCCCGGTAAATATCCACGAGCCTTGGATTCCGGCACACTTGCGAACAGGATACGGATTTTATCGAATATTTTTGTGTAGGTTACCGGGTTCGATCTCGGCGTTCTACCGATCGGCGACTGGTCCACAACGATAGCGGCATCGATGTGCTCAAGGCCGTCGATACCGTCGCATTTCCCCGGTTTGTCGATACGCAATCCGAAATCATGCGCGATGTTGCGCCAGAGTATGTCATTTACCAGGCTTGATTTCCCGCTGCCGGATACGCCGGTAATCGAAATGAATGTCCCGAGTGGAAATTCAATTTCCTCACCTTTAAGGTTGTTCTGACGCGGATTCCTTACAATTAATTTTGCACCGTTGCCCCGCCGGAAACTTCGTTTCACTATTTTAGCTGTTGTAGATTTTAACTTCAGGAATTTACCGGTCGGGCTGTCCTTTGATTTTTCGAGGTCAGCAGTGGTTCCCTGTGCGACAACATGTCCGCCATGAACACCGGCGCCGGGACCCAGATCGATTATATGATCAGCCGCCCGGATCGTGTTTTCATCATGCTCGACTACAATAACGGTATTTCCAAGGTTTCGAAGGCCTCTGAGGGTTTCGATGAGGCGTGCGTTGTCGCGCTGGTGAAGACCTATCGATGGTTCATCCAGGATGTAAAGCACACCGGCAAGGTTGCTCCCGATCTGGGTTGCGAGCCTGATTCTCTGGCTTTCCCCGCCTGACAGCGTACGGGCGGTCCGTGACAGGGTGATGTAATCGAGCCCGACATTGTTGAGAAACCTCAGCCTTGAAATAATTTCCTTAAGTATCCGGTCCCCAACCTGCTTCTGGTAACTTGTCAGCCTGATAGTTTCAAAGAACTCAAGAGCTTCTCCGACAGAGATGCCGGTTACGTCGATGATATTTTTATCAGCCAGGGTTACGGCGAGTGCGACATCCTTGAGCCTGCGTCCCTGGCACGACGGGCATGGACTGTCGCTCATGTACATTTCAAGTACATTTCTGATGTAATCCGATGTTGTCTCACGATATCTTTTTTGTAAATAAGCAAGGATCCCCTTGAATGTAAAACGGCCCTTACGCCTTCTACCCTGGGAGTCGTGGAAAGTGAATTTCACTTTCACTGATTTTTTACCGCCATTGATCAAAGCATCGACCGCTTCCGGATCGAGGTCTTTAAGTGGAACGTACGGGTCGATCTCAAGCTGATGCGCGGCCGCATGGATCATGCTGGTGAGATACCCCGAACTCGATCCACGCCACGGCAGTATTGCTTCATCGACCAGCGATTTTTCCTTATTTACAACCAGGTCGGGATCGATCTCTTTCAGCGCGCCAAGTCCCCCGCATTTTTCACACGCACCGTAAGGTGAATTAAAACTGAAAAGCTTCGGGGTGATTTCAGGAAGGGAAATTCCGCAGGTATCGCATGCGAACCTGGTGGAGAACAGCTCCTCGGTTCCAGTGTCAGGTTCAAATATGACGACCATGCCTTCGGCACGTTCAAGGGACAGTTCCACCGATTCGGTGAGTCTCTGCTGGATTGAATCTTTTACCTCGATACGGTCTACAACAATGTCGATAGAATGTATGCCGTACCTGTCGAGTTCAATGTCATCGGTGAGAAGATAAATTTCCCCATCGACTCGTACCCGGCTGAATCCTTCCTCCGAGAGCTCACCGAACAGTTTTGTGTACAATCCCTTTTTCCTGCGAATGATCGGAGCGAGTATATAAAGCTTTGTACCCTCGGGTTTTCGAAATATTTTATCAACGATTTCCTGTGGTGACTGGCTTTGGACATTAGCTCCGCATTTCGGACAGTGAGGTTCACCAACCCGGGCAAATAGAAGGCGCAGGTAATCGTAGATTTCAGTCACGGTTCCGACAGTCGATCGCGGGTTGTGGCTCCTGGCTTTTTGATCTATTGATATCGCGGGTGAGAGTCCGTCAATGTAATCCACATCGGGCTTGTCCATCTGTCCGAGGAACTGCCTTGCGTAGGACGACAGGCTTTCCACATAACGGCGCTGGCCTTCAGCATAGATTGTGTCGAATGCGAGCGATGATTTCCCCGATCCTGAAAGCCCGGTAATTACCACCAGCCGGTTACGCGGGATTTCAACATCGATATTTTTCAGGTTATGCTGGCGGGCGCCCTTGATAACAATTTTGTCCCGTTCACTTGGAAGTGATGCAACCCCGTTAGCAGTCTTTGATTTTTTTATTTTTCGTTTTACTGCCATTTCAGGTCAGATCCGAATTAAATCTCTTTGCCGGGTTTCAGAAGAATGTAAATCCTTCGTCTTCCTCTTCTTCCTCCTCTTCCTCTTCTACATCTTCTTCTTCATCGGTTTCAGATTCTTCATCCTCCGGTTCTTCATCTTCCTCAATTTCCGGTGTTTCATTCACATCAAGTGCGTTAAGGCGTGCCTGAACCTCGGCTATCAGGGTCTCATCGGTTTCAAATCCGATATAACGTTCCAGGTAATATCGGGCTAATTCGATCTGCCCGTCGGCAAGATATGCCATGCCAAGTTCGTAATTGACAATCGCGAAGTCGGGATGGACTTCATAAGCTACCATCAGCAACATAATTGCTGCCTGTGTGGAACCAATCGCGCGCATCCGCCGTCCGCGACTCAATCGATCGGTATATAATTCGTCACCGGTCAATTCAGGAAGGTCAGGGATCAGAATTTCGTCTTCACTATCGTCAGTCTCTTCTTCGTCACCGCCATTTTCTTCATCATCTGTTTCTTCTTCTACTTCATCATCTATCTCATCATCTGTGATTTCCTCCACTTCCTCATCTATCCCTTCATCATCTGTGATTTCCTCCACTTCCTCATCTATCTCACCATCC
>DAOVJF010000529.1 GCA_030673355.1 Planctomycetota bacterium
AGGTAAGATTTCCCGCGGCGAGGATGTCAGTGACCAGGGATAATCGAACGGAACTAATTGAAAATCCAGAAAAAATAATTGTCCCTCGAAAAAATGGAACCAATCTCACCCAATAAACCTCTTATAATGGAGTACAATATTCAAATGCCTTGAGCGAGGCAGTTCAAGCCTGCTAATTATCATGGTTACAGTTACTTCAGATAAGAAAAATATCACTCTCGATCCAGAATTCCTGAGAAGACTTGCACGTCTCAAACTTGAGACACGAATGATCCTCGGCGGGGTAATGAAGGGGGAGAAACGCAGTAAAAAGTATGGGACATCCGTCGAATTCGCCGATTACCGCGATTATCATCGCGGCGATGACCTTCGTTATCTCGACTGGAATATCTACGCCCGTCTCGAACGGTTTTTCCTGAAACTGTTTCAAGAGGAGGAGGACCTGACAGTTCACGTTCTTGTGGACACATCCGCATCGATGCAGACAGGCGATCCTCCCAAGGTGGACCATGCGAGGAAACTTGCCGCGGCACTCTCGTATATTGGGCTCACTAACCTCGACCGGCTCAGCCTTACGACTTTCTCCGACCAGCTTGGCAAGGGGACGCATCTTCTGAGGGGACGCGCGCATCTCGCGACCATCCTCGACCTTCTTAACGACGCTGAAACAGGCGGCAGGACGAATTTCCTTGAATCGATGAAATCATTTTCCACCCGGCACCATTCAAGGGGACTGGTTTTTGTAATAAGCGATTTCCTCGATCCGGTAAATGTGAAAGAGGGCATTAAAAGGCTCAAATACAACAATAACGATATCCTTCTCCTGCACGTTCTGGACAGAACCGAACTCGACCCGGAGCTCCGTGGCGACTGGGCACTCACCGACAGCGAAACCGGTGAAGTTGTAGAGGTTTCGGTCAGCCCAAAGCTTTTAAGCGATTACAAGCGCAGGATGGTTGCTTACCTTGACGACCTCAGGACTTTCGCGCGAAAACTCGGGCTGGGATATGTGCTTACCACAACTGATGTTCCTGTAGAGGATTTCATTTTGAAGGAGCTTGTTGTAACGGGATTCCTGAGATAAAGATCGCTCCGGTCTGTATAACATGTCCATTAATAATCCCATAGCACTTGCGTTTTTATCGGCGATTCCTGTAATAATCGCTCTATACCTCCTGCGTCTCCAGAGAAAGAAAAAAATTATTTCGTCTACTTTCTTCTGGACCGAAATGATCCAGGACCTTCAGGCGAATGTCCCGTTCCAGAAGCTGAGATGGAATATCCTCCTCTTTCTGCAGATTTTAATAGCCCTGGCGGTAATTTTCGCCATGATCGACCCGGCTATTCAGGCAGCGTTGAATGAAGGGCAAAGGACTATATTTGTCATCGACACATCGGCCAGCATGAGCGCGACCGAAGGGGGACGCCCGAGGTTTGACTCGGCTGTCCAGAATATCGAGACCTACTCTAGGGGTCTTTCTCCCAGGGAAAAAGTAATGATAATCGAGGCAGGGGAGCACGCGCAGATTGTTCTCGACTTCACCGACAGGATCAGTTCAATTGAGCGCACACTCGAGGGCCTCCATGTCCAGGACACGCGTTCCGATATTGAAACCGCATACCGCCTTGCCATAAGTAAAGCCAGCGAAATCGACCAGCCGAAAATTGTTATCGCCAGTGATTTCTCCGGCATGGATACTGAACTGTTCAGCGATCCGCCTGTTCCGGTTCAATTCCTCCAGGCAGGTGAACCGGGCAGGAATGTCGCGATCACCGATTTTACGATAACCGGCCTTTCCGACGACCCGGAATTATTTGGCTTCCATGCTTTCCTTACAGTAAGGAATTTCACCGAAAATCAGGTTGAGGTCGACGTTGAATTTTTCGTGAATAACGAACTTGTCGATGTAAGGTCTATCGAAATAGGGCCGGGTTCACGAACAGCGAAAGTTTTTAATGAAATTCCCTACCCATACGGGGAAGAAGGGGTCGTGGAGGTAAGGCTGGATATCAACGATGACATGGCGATTGATAATACCGCCTTCGCGCTTCCTCCCGACAGCGAAGGCATGGAGGTTTTGATCGCGGGCAGTGAACCATTTCTTCTGCTTGCACTGGCCGGGATACCGGGAATCCAGTTGTTTCAAATAGAAACGAGCGAGTATGTTCCGGGAGCGGGTTTCGATCTTACTTTTTTGCCAGGCTGGGCACCCGAGGATCTTACACCCGGGAATTACGTATTTTTTAATCCTCCGAACCGGGATTACCTGCCATGTA
>DAOVJF010000088.1 GCA_030673355.1 Planctomycetota bacterium
CAGGCCCTGGTGCTGGTCCTGTCCGGCGTAACTGTCTGGGTGTTGACCGCCTTGCTGGTTCGCGCCGGATATGAATGGCGGGTCTGGCACACGGTGAATACAGTGTCGCTTCTATTCACCGGTTATACGCTCGGTTTCTGGCTGACCGGCGAGCTCGAAAAAGCCGGGTACCTTGTTCCAGTCAGTATAATAGGGGCCCTCGTAGATATATGGAGTGTGTTCCAGGGGCCGAGTAAGGCGATTGGCATACAGGTGACGGAGTATGTAAAACGGCAGATAGAGGCAGAAGCCTTGCAGGAGACGGAGCATATGGAACGGCAGTTGGCGGCAGGAACCTGGGATCCCCCGCCGTTTGCGAATTTCGCTCTACTGAATTTCCCCATGCCAGGCGCCGAATATATGACCCCGATTTTCGGGTTTGGCGATCTTGTTTTTATCGCGTTGTTTGTCGGCGGAAGCCGTAGATTCGGTTTATCGATCTGGAAAAATATCCTGCTCGTGATAACTGGACTTGCAGTGTCGATCCTTGCGGCATTTTTATCGGGCTATCCCGTTCCCGCTTTGCCATTTATCTGCGGATTTTTCCTTCTTGGGAATTTTCAAATTCTGAAACTTACTAAAAAGGAATGGCGTATTACGCTGATGCTATCGGGCGCAATTCTTATTTTCGGATTGATTAATTACGTCAATAAGGTTTTACTTGGCGGTTGAAACAGGGTATAGGTTTAAGGAGAACTTAAATGAGCTGGATGCTGGAGGATTTTGAGGATCTCGATAATCCTGTAACATTTTCAATCGATCCGTCAGGGGTTTATGACTGGATAGAGAACGGTTACAGTAAACTCGATGAAGCGATCGGCGATCTCTGGGGAAAAGTTGATATCCGGCTTAATCCTGAGGTAACAATAAGGGAGGTTCTTGTCTGTGGCATGGGCGGAAGCGGGATCGCGGGAGATATCGCTGGCTCGGTTGTTTACAGGGATCTTCCGGTGCCGTACCGGGTAATTAAAGGGTACCGGCTTCCGAAGTCAACCGGTGAAAACAGCCTGGTGTTAATTCTCAGCTATTCCGGGAATACCGAAGAAATCGTGTGGTGTTATATGCAGGCGCATAATCATGGCGCCCAGTGCGTGGCGATTTCGACAGGCGGTGCGATCAGGGACATGGCGGAGAAATTTGACTGCCCGCATATACCTTTGCCGGACTATTACCCGGCGCCAAGGCTGGCGCTTGGGCACCTTCTCACCGTAATTTTATCATGCCTGAACGAGGCCTTCCACGGCCTGGGTTATTTAGAGGACTCCCTCAGGGAATCAGTGACGATTCTTAAGCAAGGGCTTAACAAGTATTCAAAAGATCTTGAATTCGAAAAAAATTTCGCGAAAAAGCTTGCGTTCGATATTCACAACGCCTGGCCTGTAATTATAGGCACTGAGCTGACATGGCCGGTAGCCAAGAGGTTCCAGGCACAGTTAAATGAGAATTCCAAGTGGCCGGCTCATGCCTCAATGCTACCGGAAATGAATCACAACGAGATAGTGGCATACTCTCAGCCAGGTCCGGCGACAAAGAAGACCGGTGTGCTGATGCTCCGGGATAAGGACGATCCCGCGAGGGTTCAGCACCGGCAGGATTTTACAATCGATCTGATTCAGAAGCATGTCGCATGGGTGCACCAGTTGAAAGGTGAAGGCAGGACCCAACTTGGAAGGATCATGAGCCTACTGCAGACGGCCGATTATACAAGCTACTATCTCGCCTGTGCCCGCAGCCTCGATCCCTCTGGAATCAGGTCGATCGAGACGCTGAAAGAAAGGCTGGGTAAATTGAAATAAAAAATAGACTTTCCGCCATGATTGGAAATTTCGAAATCGAACCCGCTGAATATAATACCCCGACAAGAAAATATTTCTCAAGAAGCACGCTGATTGTGGCGAAATCATTGCTTGGTTCTTATCTGCAACATAGAACCCCGGATGGCATTCTCGGAGGGATGATTGTCGAGACCGAAGCGTACATTTTCACGGAACCGGGCTGTCACGCTTACCGTGGGGTAACAAATCGAAACAGGGCGATGTTCGGGCCGCCGGGTTATGCGTACACCTATTTTACGTACGGTAACCATTGGTTGTTCAATATCGTAACTGAAAAAGAGGGCAGGGGATGCGCGGTGCTGATCCGTGCCCTGGAACCCATGGAAGGAATCGACCTGATGTGGGGTAACCGTCCGAAGGCTAAGAGGGAGATCGATCTCGCGAATGGTCCGGGGAAACTTGCGGCCGCGATGAGGATCGGGAGGGAGCAGTACGGGCTCGATCTCCTTGAATCGGAGTTGAATATATCGATCCCGGGTTCCAGGCACCGTAAAAAGATAGTCGATTCGAACGGAGGGATAGTCACGACCACACGTATAGGGCTTTCAATGGGAGGCGACCATCCATACAGGTTTTACCTTGCCGACCATCCATGTGTCAGTGTCAGGGCGAAGGGTTGATTAAACCTGGTAGAACCATAAACAGGGGGATTTTCTCGATATAACAATTATTGGATTTGGATTTTTGGTTGGAAACATACATGGTTTTCTGCTATTCTTTCGTGGCTACCGCCTGGGTAACGTGTTTACCTATGTCGGTGTTACTATTTTTCAATAAAACTGGCAGGGCAACCCGCCCTGAAAGAACATGCTCGCCCAGCGAGGTAATCAATGGATTATACGATTGTCGATCTCCTGATTGAACTGGCGGAAAGGCAGGCCAGCGACCTGCACGTAACGGTTGGCGTACCGCCGACCCTTCGTGTACATGGCCATATGATTAGGCTTGACCTTGAAGCACTAACCCCTGAGGACACAAGGGGTCTTGCGTTCTCGATTATGCGCGAGGACCAGAGAAAGCGTCTTGAGAAAGAACGCGAAATTGACTTCGGCTACTCTCAGAAAGGTATCGGACGGTTCAGGTGCAATTCATTCTGGCAGAGAGGAACTGTCGCGCTCGTCATGCGTTCTATCCCGGAACGTATTCCGACAATGGATGAGCTTCTGATACCTGCAATAATGAAAGAAGTTATCATGGAGCCTCGGGGACTGGTACTCGTTACCGGTCCGACCGGATCCGGTAAAACAACAACTCTTGCCTCCATGCTGAATGTCATCAACGAAAATCGCGACCTTCATATCGTTACGATGGAGGACCCGATCGAATACGTGCATGAACACAAGATGTGCAACGTCAACCAGCGCGAGATCGGTGAGGATACCATGAGTTTTAACGAGGCATTGAGACGAGTATTAAGGCAGGACCCGGACGTCATACTGGTCGGTGAGATGCGTGACCACGAAACAATTTCAACCGCGATTACCGCATCGGAAACCGGCCACCTTGTCTTCGCTACGCTTCATACAAATTCCGCACCGGCGACCGTAGACCGAATTGTCGACGTTTTCCCGTTCGGACAGCAGGACCAGATTCGCGCGCAGCTTGCCAACACCCTCCGGACTATTTTGACTCAGGCATTGCTGCCAAGGTCCGATGGCGTCGGACGTATCGCAGCGTTCGAGGTTATGCTCAACATCCCGGCTATCAGGAACCTCATTCGTGAGAGGAAGATTTTCCAGATTCATTCCACGATGATGACGCACGCGAGCCTCGGAATGGTTATTCTCGATCAGTGTTTAAGGGATTATTATTTCGAGCGGAAGATTACACTCGAGACGGCAATGGCAGCGGCGCACAGTCCATCCAACTTACAGAGACTGATAGCCGCGGGTCCACCCGGGTCCGATGGTGCTGAAGAGGGACCAAGTACAGGTCGCGATGGCGGTGAACTGGGCCAGGGTTACATGTAAGGTATATAAATTACCGGGCTTGACAGCATGCTGAGCTAATGTGTAAATAAATACTAAGCCCCGCATGCAGTATTACCGGTCACCTGAATTAACGTATTGAAGATAAGGAAAGTTTTATGCGAGGCATATCGAAAAACATAATTCCCAATCCTGAAATCACACCAGGTGGTGAAGAAGTTTGAAAACATACGTATACGTAGCTCGCGATTCCGCAGGCAACACCATTAAAAACACGGTTGAGTCCGACAGCCAGCATTCTGTTATCGAGTCGCTTGGCCAGGAGGGTTATTATGTACTGAGGATTTACGAGAAAAAGGCTTTCAACTGGTCACCCTGGGATATAGTCGACCGTTTCACCAAGGTGGGTCTGAAACTGCTGACAATTTTCTCCCGCCAGATGGCTCTCCTTATTAATGCCGGTCTGACTCTTTCTGAAGCGCTGGATACAGCGGAAGAACAGACCGCGCAGAGAAAATTCCAGCAGATCATTCACAAAGTGCGGGTCGATGTCCAGTCGGGAATCACCCTGGCCCAGTCGATGAGAAAACACCCGTCAGCATTCTCGGACTTCTTTGTCTCGATGGTTCATGCCGGCGAGATCGGTGGTGTGCTCGATAAGATCCTTGACCGTATCGCGATTTTCTACGAAAACGAATTGGCGTTGAGACGTAAGGTCCAGTCGGCGATGGTTTACCCGATTCTGGTAACTGTCGTTTCAATCGGTATCAGTTTATTCATGCTTGTCTATATCGTTCCGCAGTTCGCTGAGTTCTACAAGGACTTCTCCGGTGGCGAAGCCCAGCTTCCCGAACTGACCCAGACCATGATGGATATTTCCGAGGAGTTCCGGTACAACTGGTACTGGTATACAGTCGTACCATTAGCAGCCCTGGTTATTATCTATAAATTCCGCGGCACGAAATGGGGACACAGGGTTTTCGATCCCATAATCATCCGAATGCCCCTGTTCGGACCTCTCGCCAAGAAAGTTGCTATCACCCGTTTCAGCCGGACACTCGGCACCCTACAGGAATCGGGAGTTCCGCTTATTGAGGCACTCGAAGTAACCAGGGACACAGCGCATAACCTTGTTGTCGCCAACGCGATCGACTACACACGTGAGCGAATCCGCGAGGGTGAAACGATTTCGGCTCCAATGCGCAGAACCAGGGTTTTTCCACCGATGGTTACTAACCTTATTTCGGTGGGTGAGGACGCCGGTAACCTTGAGGAAATGTTGTACAAGCTTTCGGATTATTACGATATAGAAATTGACGCGACTATCAGTGCGCTTGCCAGCCTGATCGAACCTATATTGATTGTTGTAATCGGCGGAGTTATCGGAGTTATAGTTGTCAGTCTGTATCTCCCGATCTTCAACCTGGTTAATATTATTAACTGATTGAGTCAGGCAATACTTGAAATGCAAATCCTCCCCCGGTTCAAATCGGGGGTTTTATTTTAACCGGTTTTATGCATGATCAATTAATACTCATTTGGATTATTTAAGGGTATGTTGTATAGTGTATTTGTATTACATTTCCCATTTCAGGAAAGGCCAGACAGGGAAGCACGTACGTAAGAGGAGATAATCATGAATCGATGGACAACTCTATTAGCAGTAGTGGTTATTGCCACACTCGTGGCGATAGGTTGCTCCGGCGGAAGCCCGGTAACACCAACCGCCGATCAGGAGCAAACGCCGGAACTTACAACAGAATCAAATCGCACTGGATCGGGAGCCCAAACCAATCTCCTGGGACTCTGGGACGTCTACATCGACACCGGGAACGGGACTGTGGAATTGCTAGAGAACCGGCATGCGATGTTCACACTTAACCTTACCAACATCCTGAGCAAACAGGTAGCCGGGCTGGATTTCGAACTAAATAATATCATCATCGAACCGGACCACATCGATGTCGATATCGATATCATCGTGACACATCCAACTCCCGGTTACCCGGAGTTCAATTGTTACGATCTCCGTGGGATTTTCATGGGGGACGGTTCGCTCACGTTGGAAACGGGAAGCCTGAAATACCCGGAACTGGGAGTCGACCAGTACATGCTGCCGGACCCAATCGATGGGGCGGGTGGTCCCGACGGGTACACGCGATGGTTCAATTTCACAGAATTCCCCGAGTTGGATTACCCGCTATTTTCATTTACAGCAGGGAAATTAACAACACCGAATTTCGCGGGAACAGCGACATTGTGTCCTTACAAGTATTACGCGGACGGCCTTCAACCGGAGGGTAACCTGTGGACCTGGTTGAATGCACACCCGGATCAGAACGGCATATTTTCAGAAAGCGCCGTTAATGCCCGTAATTTTTATATCAGGTTTCCAGCACCCGAGCCCGGGCTTCAATTCAGCGTCGCGATAATTGCGAACTGGGAGGGAGTAGAGCCGGAAAATCATCCGGGTAACTGTCCGGAGGCGGTCGCGAGTGATGTGACCGACAACAGCGACGTTTACTACGTTGACCCAACAGAGAATGGCGGGTACCTGAATCTGGATATCAGCCTGTTCGGGTGGGACTATCAGTCATCGAAGATCTACATCGAGTCGAGCGTATTAAGCTCGCTGTATGAGTTCACGGCTGACGACATGATCCCGGTCGACGAAGACGATCACTACGCCACCTACCACGTCGAGATTCCCGCAGATAATGTGAGCGGTATCGAGGGACAGGAATATTGGGTGATCGCCGAGTACGATGGATTTGACTATACGAACGATTTCGGAGTTCCGAACTTAGCCGACACCGATCCCCTGGCGGCGTGCTTCCGGTATGACCTGGAGGTCTCGACAGAGCCACCGGAATGCAAGACAACTGTGCTGGGTATCGATCCCTCGAGCGCATTACCCGACTCGCCCCACATTGACGCGATTATTACCTGCACAGAGATCGAGTTGGGTCCAAATCTCGATGCCAGGTTGATGATGACTGATCAGCCCGATATTGTTGGAACCTATTACAATGTTGTTAATGACACCACCTTGACCGCTGTTTTTAACCTTATTGGGGCTGAGGGGGGATTCTGGGACGTTGTTGTCACGAATGGTTGTGGTGGAATACCCGGGGTCGGTGAGGAAATGTTCTGGATAGGCATGGAAGAATACGATTTTCACCTCAATGACAGCGATGATCTTCCCGATCCATTACCAACCTCCGACCTTGAGTTCCTCAACTTCTGCGTCGTCGGCAATAATTTCTTCGGCAACGAAGGTGTGTACTACCACTACGCGACCGGTGAACCTCCACCTGGAGACGCGACTTACCAAATCTACCGTTACCCGCTGGACTATTCAGAGCCCGGCACGCATATTCTTACTTTTACCGATCCTTTTTTTAATAATTTCAATGGCCAAATGGGTGGACCTCAGTATATGGCGATGATCGAGGTTCCCCCAATGGGTGGAGTCGTGTTTACCAGCAGGTTCCCCGGACCTATTACATGGGGGGGGTATTCCGGCGATGCTGCGGTATGGTGGTCGGGCTCCAATGGTGAACTGGAGAATGGATACCTGTTCTTCAATATGAGGTTTTTTGATCTGGAAACAGAATTCGGAAATGATGGGTCTGTCTGGGGTTACTGGGGTGGCGAGACTGTGACCGCTTTCTGTTCGGATCCCTACAGTTTTGCGGGTTCCTACCCAACCGACCTTGGCGGCAGTGTCGATTGCCTGGTCTCAGACATGGAGGCCTATAAGCACGCTGTCGACAGCGATCCGCAAGGGCTGGACGAGCCTTATGACATGATCTTTTATTTCATGGAAGGCTCTCCCGATGATCATGGGATAGAGGTTTTCCAGAATAACCATGGCCAGCCAATGCCGGACTGCATAGCCACTATCGATGATGCCCTTGTCGGGACTCCTGTCGATATCAGTTGTGTCAATTCCTACGGTAAAATTGCTGAAGCTGCGGGCAACTGGCTGTGCGTTCTTGAGGACAATGGCGATTCGACCTGGCAGGTGGCAATTTTCGATCAGAACGGTATTTTGATTGAACGCTATCCGACACCTCTCGATGGCGTACCGTTCGCGCTGGACTGCGATTCGGAGCACCTGGAAATTCATGTCTGGTTTGTACATGAGGATACATATAAATACGCTGTTTTCGGATTATAGATCGAATATTCAGATTTCTCTTTTTTCTTAGACTAATTGCAGAAAGTATTGTTTTTATACTTGAAATGCGAATCCCCCCCGGTTCAAATCGGGGGTTTTTATTTTAACCGGTTTGTTTACATGATGAATTAATATTCATTTGCGTAATTTAAGGATACCTTGTATATTTTATTTGTATTATATTTCCCATTTCAGGAAAGGCCAGACAGGGAATCACGTACGTATTAGGAGACAGTCATGAATCGATTGGTGGCTTTATTTGCGGTAGTGGTTATTGCCACGCTTGTGGTGATCGGTTGCTCCGGCGGAAGCCCGGTAACACCAACCGCCGATCAGGAACCGATCACAGAATTAACCACAGAACAAAACTACACGGGGCAAGCCCAGACCCATCTCATGGGCTACTGGGATGTCTACATCGACACTGAGAACGGGACTGTGGAATTGCTAGAGAACCGGCACGCGATGTTCACGGTTAACCTCACGAACATCCTGAGCAAACAAATAACCGGCCTGGATTTCGAAATCATTAATATCATTTTCGATCCGGACTACATCGATGTCGATATCGATATCATCGTGACCCATCCATTTCCAGGGTATCCGGAATTCAATGGTTACGATCTCCGGGGGATTTTCATGGGGGACGGGTCGCTAACATTGGAAAAGGGAGGCCTGAAATACCCGGAACTGGGAGTCGACCAGTACATGCTGCCGGATCCCATCGATGGGGCAGGCGGTCCGGACGGGTACACTCGATGGTTCAATTTCACTGAATTCTCCGAGGGGGATTTCC
>DAOVJF010000428.1 GCA_030673355.1 Planctomycetota bacterium
GGACGCGGCTCCCGCCAGTATCCTGACATTACGGCCCCGGTAGAAATTCATTTTATCGAAACTTTCCTGAAGAATGCTGATATTATCATCAAGGGCCAGCTCCCACAATTTTTCAAATTCAAGAATCCAGTACCCCAACAACCGCTCGCGGGGGATTTCATTTCCCGTTTCATTCAGAATTGTTGTTCTCGGCGTGTAAGTTTCGAATTCAAGATCGTCAGGCTGAGAATTTACATTGATACCGATCCCACATATGACAGCATCCGGTCCATCGAGGTAAGAACAAAGAATGCCGGCAAGTTTACATCCTTCGACCAGGACATCATTCGGCCACCTGATCGAAGCGTTCATATCATAATTTTCCCTGAGTACATTAACCAGCGCCATCCCCGCAGGGAGAACAAGCTTCGGCACACTTGGCCTTGGAACCGGCGATGGAAAAAGAATTGATGCTGTGATATCAGATCCTGGATTTGAGAACCATTTACGTTCGAGACGTCCCCGTCCCGACGTCTGTTTTTCGGCCCATAGTATAATGTACGGGGCCGATCTTGAGCATGCATACCTGCAGCCAAGGTCCACATTCGTGGAATCAATGCTGTCAATGGTTTCTATTGCCCAGTCATTCGGGGAATCTAAAAGGACGGCAGCTAATTCTTTGGTAACTGGCATTTGACCTTTTCAGATCCTAGCTTTCAGAGATTTTAATCCAGGCTGTTATATCGTACACGTAATTCCCGCTATCCGGGTCGATCTCATCGACCATGACCTCGTGCCACATGATTCTGCCGTCGACAAGACCCGGAATTGGTTTATTATTATCAGTGTATTCAGTCCGGATCGCATTTCTTGCCGCCGACCGTAATGCATTGAGACGGGCTTCTTTCCGTGCAGCTACAGGATCCTCAAGGTCGCTGATGCCGTGTCCTTGTACCGTGGATCCTCGACGAGCCTGCTCATAGACACCTGATGGAATCCACAACGTGTAATCGAACTCGTAATAACCCGGGAGTTCCGAGTGGTAACCGGTGTACTCTAAATCATTTGCGATCCGGCCTGCCTCCTCGATTATTGTCATCCTGCTGCGGTTGTGCTCGTAGTGAAACGGGATTCCCGCCAGGTAACCTGAAGCGCGCTTGTAAGCCTCAATTTTTACTAGGTCCGGTTCGTCCTCATCGTCCCACGTATCAAGTGTGAGCTCGAGTGATGAAAAGACCAGGGTAAAGTCGATCCTGATATCCGTATCCGTGGAATCTCCACCGGTATTCACCTGTGCGTATAACTGCACCTGCACAAAGAGGAGTCCCATAAAAATGATAAGCAGTAAATATCTGACCATAGATAATCCTCGTTTCTATCCTGCGTCGGTTCCGATATTAAAATTATACAACAGGGAAACAGATTTAGTTCATTTTGGGGCTGGGAATTTTTATTTAACCAGTTCCTGTATATCCCGGCTCAGTCGGTCGGCTGATAAGAATTGTGAGTAGATATCATCGCCCCACATCGGGCCTTCAGGATAAGTTATTGAAAGGGCGGTACCTGAAAGGTTAACCTTTTCCCCCTCCAGGAGCCTTGGAGATATGGCGAGGTCGGGAAACACCCATCCGAGAGGTTTTTTAACGTTTGGCGCCACAAGTCTCGTGATAGTTTCAAATCGCTTGCCGCCGTCCCCGTGAATATACCTTCCTTCAACAGGAGCGGAAAGGGTGAATATCCCTCCCTTTTCCGGGTCTATATGCCAGGTTATAAAATTGTCGTTTACGGGGGGACGATTTCTGGAGGTCCGGATAAGGCCGACGGCTTTTACCAGTTCCAGATGGGTCGCAGCTCGCCCATACCAGTTCTCCCAGGCAATCGGATCGGGTTCACCGACGATCGCGGGATGGCGGTAAAGGTCATTTTCAGGAACCACGAGAACAGGGGCTGACAGCTTCCTGCTTTCCTGGAATTTCAAAATGCTTCTGCTATTGCCCCCGGTTTCGATATCCAGGATCACATCGTCTTCGATCATTAATACACCGCTCTCGGACAGGATTTCCCTGGTACTGTCGAACCAGTTGCTGTATCTGGTTACCGGTGTATGCCAGCCGTTAAGTATTCCTGCAAGTACATATGGAAAATCAGCTATATCGATTTGTGCTATCCCCATCCCGCTTGTGATCGTGGAAAGTGCGTCGAAGAAATTTAAAAATATTTCCGGATCATTAAGGCCCAACCCTTCAATCCAATCAGCGACGCTTGTCTCGACCTGTTGGAATTCCAGAATGGCTTTAACATCTGGATCGGATAGAAGTTCGACAGCTTTCCCGATCTGATCCTGGATCCAGGGCAACCACTTATCTTTGCCATCCCTGAAAATGTCGGTCAGCACCAACTGGAATCCGCCGGGGCCATCATCCGAGTTAAGCACGATCTCGTGTCCTGAGATGTGAAATTTCAGTACCGGGATTCGCTCCCAATCCGGAATCGGAAAACCCGATTCATCCGAGAGGGTTTCAAAATATCGCGGGTAAAAAGTCCCCCCTGACGGAAAAGCCGCCGGATAACCCTCGCGCACCACGCGTTTGCCGGTCGATTCAAATATACATACTGTGTCAACACCCATCCTGTTGACAAGCCATGCCGTGTAGATCCCTGTCATGGCGGGATTTATAAAAATAACCTGGTGCTTTTCGGGTGACGTGTACAATAGCTTTTCCAGAACCTGTCTGTGCCACATACTTTACCTTAGAGGAAATTCAATCGCAACTTGATTCCCGGTTGTATAGTGAGTGGATAGCCGACGAGGGTAGGGTAAACAGGTTAGAAAACCATTCGCTCTCCGAAATTAAAGGTGAATCAACTTATGTTGACTCCTCTTAATATTTATTTGGTTGTGAATCGCTCCCGGGTGATAGTTTTGTGGTAAAATTCCGAGTAATGGGTCAGGGAATCAAGCAGGAAACGCAGCCGGATATCGGCAAGGAAAAATCCTGTTATTATTTTCAGACATGGAGTTAG
Source organism: Planctomycetota bacterium (assembly GCA_030673355.1). Taxonomy (GTDB): domain Bacteria; phylum JAJVIF01; class JAJVIF01; order JAPKYR01; family JAPKYR01; genus JAPKYR01. The sequence goes on from DAOVJF010000428.1 coordinate 3,004, forward strand.
AAATGCCTACGAAATATGAATTCAAAATGCAAATGCCAATTGGGTCACTAAGCTTCCTAATTTTGGTTATGACCTTTTTATTTATTTTTTTA
>DAOVJF010000478.1 GCA_030673355.1 Planctomycetota bacterium
GACCGAGCACCTCTAAAATCCGGAGCGATTGTGGAGGCGCCACCGGATATTATTTTTATTCAAGTAAGGATTTAATCATCAATGTCCCATAATCACTACTTCATCGAGTTGCCAGCCGGCTTTCATTGCGCTCATTGTTCCCGTTGCCGCGGCGAATCCGAGACGAATTCCATGCGGATTGGCAAGCCAGGATGGATCCAGATTATGTACCGATGCTCTCAGGAAATCTGGCTCGTCATCGTCACAGAATCCCGGTTTCCCGATAAGCTGATGATTCCCCATCAAAACGCAGTCATAAGTATTTAAGAAACTTTCGAACATTATCGGAATGCTGTTCCATGAAAAATCGGTGAGATAATTTTCGCCATCGAGGATGTGTACGTTCCCACCATCCTGGCAGTAACCTGTGAAACCGACATCATCGAATTCATATGAGTGCGAGAACAGGAGCTGGAGGTTGCTGAAACCCGGGGGTATAAAAATTGGCGGCGTGAAGAGCACACCATGGCCCGCAGGCGAGCATGTGTAATCACCGCCGGTGAACAACGGTCCTTTGCCGACAAGATTGGGGCTCTCATGCCAGCCGACATGCCATGTCGTGTCGCTGCCTTCCTCGAATTCCGCCGACCAGTAATTGTGGTCAAAGTCGAACAACTCTCCAAAGTCCCATTTCGCATGGAAAATCTGCCCTCCGCCAACACACCATTCGTCACGGACCTGATAATTATGGAATCCGTCTGTAATCATCACCGGGATCCAGTAACGGTTTGAGTTATCGAACAGGTAGCCTTCATTGCTTTCAATAATCTGCTGGACTGTAAAGCTGATGGAATCTGAACCTGCGTCATCATAATAAACCGTTTCGATACGATTTCCGGGATGACGAAAGTCCCAAAGGTACCATGTATAATAAACACGGTCGCCGTCGGGGTCGGTGGCGGGTAATTCGAGGTTTACTTCCTGATTCCAGCCAGGAGTCAGATTGCCGCCTGTAATTTCCCCGACATCGGGTGTTGCGTTGGGCTGGTCGTCGAGGATATAAATCTTCACATCGTCGATAAGCCAACCGAGGCATTTTTCATATCCGACATATTTTGATGTCGCCGCAGAGAAACCAATATGTATGGTCTCTCCGGCAAATTCGGGTGGAATTTCAACCACCGATGTCGTGAGCTTGTGATTGATTCCGGAAAAAATATCCTGTCCCTGAAGCAAATTCTCAGAAGTCTCGTAGGTAACCATCGACCAGTACTTGCGTCCGATCCTGATATCCGTCGGGAGTATCTGGCAGTAAGGAAGGTTGGGATGCAGGGTAAGCTTCACATTTCCCCCGTTGTAAGCCTGCCAGATTGTATTATCAACACCTCGCTCGATGGGTCCGAAATCGAATGAATGCCGGAATACCATGATGCCTTTCGTCATTTCCGCTGGAATATCTATGGTCGGGCTTACAAGATTATGGGCGGATTCATACTCGCATACCGCATTCGGTTCACCGAATTTTCTTCCAGTGCCCTCAAGGGTATCGTCAGTAACAGGTCCCGCTGTCCAGGTTGTTTTTTGCCCTTCATCGAAGAAAATCCAGTTTGCGTTATCTCCTGTATTGTTGTCGTTCATATCGGCGGAGAAAACCAATCCATTTACAAAGACATGATATGGTTCCGTATAAACCGGGGAATTCACACCGTCATAGACACCGCATTTTATCAGCCATTCACCCTCTTCGATTCCCACCGAGTCAAAGATGATATCCACTATCCCATTCCCATTGCCTTCACCCAGATCAACTTCAAACCATCCAAGCGGATGTTCAATCTCCCAGTGGTAAACCACAGGAAGATCTGAATCGACCCAGACACCGTAGGTTGCTTCATGCAGGTTACGGGGATATTTCTGGCCCGAAATTCCCTCGATGAATTCCGGGGGTGATGGCAGTTCATGAGGGATGAGGTGAAGCTGATAGAGGACAATTTCCGATTCGTTCTGCGTCAGGACCCGGATATAATTAAGTCCCGGATCACAAAGGCCCACCGTGTCGATGGAAGCGGAACCGCCCATGACCTCGACCTGGGCGATCTGGTTTTGTGACGAATCATAAATGCTCAGGAATGTGCTATCCGAACCGGTGTAGAGGTTGATGGTTCCTTCTTCCCAGACATCGGAGCCGACATTGAACGAATAGAAATCCTTGTAATCGGTCAGTACCCCGTCAAGGCGGCAGAGTGAATCCCCTACACTGTCATCCCAGCCGAGTTCGACGGCGTCCGCGAAACCATTGTTCAGGTCCTCGATGCATTGAGGATTTTTTACTTCAACAACAAGTTCCTGGAATGCGCTGATGATACTATCCGGCGCTATGGGTACTACATCAGAATATTTCAGCGTACCCGCGCCAACTCTGATTAATACAAGGCATTCACCGGCTTTGGTTGGTATGGCATCGCCTGACAGGTCAATTTCGTAACGTGCTTTTAAACCATCGTCAGAAATAAAATCCATGGTTTTACCACCGGAAAATAAATCCGGAGCGAACACCCGTACAATAGAGATCTCATTGTTGATATTCCCATCCGCCTGTCCCTGCCAGTCATAAATTTCACACGACATTTTCAACTGTCCGCCGCCAGTGCTGCCGGGATCGTAATAAAGCGTGTTGATATCGATTTCAGCATCGATCAGGTAAGCTTCCGACTGGTTTGCGGTCATCGGGTA
>DAOVJF010000108.1 GCA_030673355.1 Planctomycetota bacterium
ATGCCTTCTCTGGATCGTGCAATCCCTTTCTCCCAGATGAACAACGTTGCCATGCCGGTCGGCAAGGACCTGGATCTCTATATGCCGGGCTGGACTAATCAGACGCTCCACAAATATGGCGTCGGAACCAAATGAGGTCATCGCTTCTATCCTACAGGCCTTGAAAGCCCGTTCGAGTTCGTCCATGGCCCGAACAATGCGCATCCCGCGTCCACCCCCGCCTGCCGCGGCTTTCAGGATCAGGGGGAAGCCGAGGTTGTCAGCGATCGATCTGATTTCTTTTAATGAACCTACAGGATCGAGCGATCCGGGAATTACCGGTATCCCGGCCTCGACAGCGATCCGCTTGGCAACGGTTTTATCCCCGAGGTTCCTGATATTTTCAGGTGTCGGGCCTATATAAATAATTTTTGTTTTTCTGCACTTCTCGGCAAAATCGGCGTTTTCCGCAAGGAAACCATAACCTGGATGGATCGCGTCGCATTTCATCCGTCGGGCGTTTTTTATGATGGAATCCTGGTTTAGGTAGCTCTGTTGCGGGTCGGCGGGTCCGATAAATACGACCTCATCCGCCAACCTGACCTGCAAACTTCCCTTATCGGCATCGGAGAAAGCGACGACGGTACGGATTCCCATCTCTCGCGCGATACGGATTATCTGGCAGGCAATTTCACCGCGATTTGCAATAAAAAGTTTGGTAATTTTTCGCCGGGGGAACCTCGGCATATTAAAATCCAGCCTTTATTGGTCTGGGCGTCGCAGGATGGCGTCCGGAAAATTATTGTTTCAAATTACTATTTAAAATTACAATATGTTTACAGGAATTATAGCAGATTTATATTTAAAAACTAGCAATGGCACAGGTAAGACCAATCCTGTTAAATAAAAATTGATTGGACATATTTAGAATTTAGGGGGACACCTGCTTTTCGACGAGCGAAAAGAGGTGTCCCCGATATATTTTCGACGGGCGAAAAGAGGTGTCCCCGATCTCAAATCAATATTTAATTAATTGGATTTGTATAAGAGATAGTTGCCGGCAGAGGATTATTCCCAATCGTTCCCGGAGTCGTTTTTAAGGCGGTCGAGCATGCCATCCAGTTTCCGCTGCCGAACCCCGATGTCCTCGTTGATTGCAGGGTCGCGATCGTCCTCGCCCATCAGTCCATCCAGCTTTGTCTTGAATGGGTTCAGATCGAAGTTTCCCTTGAATTCAACCTCCTTCAGAATCAGCGACACTTCCTCGGGATCGCTGATTTCAGCAAGGGTCCTGAGCCCACCCTCGGCGCCTCCGATGAGAAGGAGGCGATCACCGAGGCGTACGAGGTAAAGTATTCTTGCAGGCGACAGGTTCATCGTGTGGATAACTTTCAGGCTTTCCGCCGAGCCTGCCATGCCCCTTATGTTTACGAATCGTTTCAGGAGCAGGCTCAATCCCCAGATTACAACGATGACTATCAGGAGCCCGACAAAAACCTTGACATATTCACCGGCGGTCGGACCGATTGTCGGCCCATCTTCCTGGATGGGTACAAAACTTTCGCGGGTAGGGACATCTTCGGGGATTACAGTTCCGATCGGTATGCCGGTGTCTTCCGTCTGTTCAATGGTTGATTCGCCGGGTTCCGCCGGGTTATCGACATCAACCTGCGCAAAGGCTGGCAGGGTCAGCAGAATCAGGACCGCGGCGATGGTAACTGACAACATCAGGAGTGATGAATGTCGCATGGGTGAATTTTACCGGAAGTACGGCCTATCATCAAATTAAAATTGCCTTAAGACTAATTCCGTTAAACAAAAATTGATTGGACATAATTAGCATTGATGGGGACACCTGATTTTGCCTTAGGGGGTGAGTGAAGGATGGCGGGGAGTGCAGGAGGCAAAAATAGGTGTCCCCGATCTCGAATCAATAATTATTTAACGGAATTGGTCTAAGGGATAATAATCTGCGGAAGACCGAAAATGTTGGGGTCTAATATTTTTTAATTATAAAACCTGCCATAAGAATGTAATTTAGGCTATAATGTAAAAAATGAAGCTGTGGCCGGTCATGGTCTTGTGCCGGTCCATGATGTAATATTTTCGGAGGGAGCAAATGGTTGTTCGAGAAAGTCGAGCTGTTAACCCTTTAGCGTATGCAGTTGTTCTTCTGTTAATGCTGCTTATTGGAGTTTCCTGCGGCGGAAAAAGTAGCCCCACGGCGCCGGATACAGGTATGACAAATCCGGTTGTCTCAACTCCAAATGAACGTAATGCCAGGACACCGGAAAACTCAGGTAACCGGTTCAGCATGGGAACCTACAAGATGCTGCTCGATATCGAAAATCAAACGATCGAGGTGGTTGGTAACCGTGAGCTGGCGAAGCATTTCGATATCAGGAACATCCTGCTGAACGAGAACTTCTGCCCCGCGAAAAACTGTCTCATGATGCAGTTTCTTGAGATCGACGAGGTTAATGACCTGTATACCATCAAGGTTACGATATATAACCCGACCTATTTCAATGTTTTCGATGTCAGGATAATCATTTACTATGATGAAAAGGCACACAGGGTACTGAATCCGGATGATTACACTCGCCTCTACGAGGAAGGGCACTATATAAATCCTTTCAGGTCGTTCTGCAAGACAACCGATAACCGCACGTTCACAGGCTATGCGAGTTTCTCTGAAATTGTGGAGCTGAGTGTCCCCGACGCCGAGAAAAAGTGGTGGATATGGTTTTCGATCGACGCGAGTTTCCCGGGTAACTGCGAGGAACCGTATGAGATTGAAAATTTCGGATACTGGGGAGATATCTATCCCGACCATCCCGACGTGCCGGATATCGACCAGGGCGAGGGCCTGATTTTCGCGGAGGTTTACGACTGGCAGGGAAATATCTCCGAGGTTACGGTCGATACGACACCGATCACCGGCGGCATTACCGAACTGTTCTACAATCTCGTAACTGAAAGGTATGAAGCAACTATTACCAATGCAATGGATGCTCCACCGGGTGAATATACATGCCTGATCGCGGCATATTCGGTTGACGACCAGACACTCGGTTTGTACAACTATATGACAATTACCGTAAATGAAACCCCGCCACCGACCGTACAGACGATCTGGGGGCATATAGGCGATTCAATGTTCCTGACCGGGCTCGATGTGTCGACTATCAGCGTTGTCAACCAGGATCCTCTTGGGTATCCTCCCGGGCCGGTATCGGTAGACAACGGCGATTACGTGGTTGATGTCGCCACCGGAATTTACAACATCAGTGTCGTACCATCCGATATCATTTATTCTTCGGTGATTTGTTATGACATTCTCGTTTTGGATGACGAGGACGTGCATGTTGATTTCGCGCCGCATGACCCCAACCAGATCGATCCATACGATCCGGACGGGTCTACTGGACCTGTCAACTGGTGGGAGGTTGTCGAATTCGCCGGGCGTGTGGTGGATACATTCGGTGATCCTGTCGTTGGGGCGACGATAGAGATCAGATCTCCTGATAGTTGGGGATTGGAAATAAACCAGGACTTTGTCCAGGCGGTCAGGACCGAAGAAGGCGGCTATTTCAATCTTCTAAATGTTCCGAAGACGGACGACGGGTTTGGCGACGATACCTTGTTCACATACGAGATGGAGGTTCGGGCCTATGGTTACCTGCCGACACAGTTGATATTGACTCCGCTGGAGAACGTTATCAGGTACCGGGTAATCGAACTAATACCAAGCCCCCTGGATATACCTATTTTCGAGGAAAGTTTTGAGTTAACAACCAGTATGGACGATTGGTCGGCATTCGGATATTATCACAGGCAATTTTATGATCCATTAATCATAAATGTTGCTTTCGATTCAGGTTATCTTGGATTCAATATGAATGTGATTCCTCCGGATGAACCCGGTCCCGGTTCAATACCAAAACCGGCAGATGGCGATTATTACATCTGGTATGGTGTCGAGCAGGATGGTTGTTTCCTTGGGGATTGGGATCCTGGTATGCAGACCCCATATAATGGAGGAATGTCTCTCTCACCTAATTCCGGGACATTAACAGGCCCGGAGATCGATCTCACCGGTTATTCATCCGCACGGGTTGAGTTCGACATGTGTTACTCGATCGAGACAATGGACACGCCTTATTACGAAATGATGTTTTTCTACATCAATGCAGATGGTTTCGATAATGAGCTCGTTTGTTATAATCCTTTTACCGATCCGGATACCGATGAATATATTTACACGCAGAAAGGTTTTAACCGTACACTTGAGTGGGTATTTTACCAGTACGATATCAGTAATTTTACCGGCGGGCCAATTCGGTTGAAATGGTCTTTCGCAACCATGGATTCGTCATACAACGCATATCGGGGGCAGTTCATTGACAATATTAAAGTGTACGCAAATTAGGCAAAAGGGTTAACGATTAACGTCGACAAGCACGTTCGACGCGGAGAATTTCGAGGTTTGCGGGATGGAGATGTCTCACTGAGCTTGTCAACGGCACCCGATTAGGTCGCCGCCACGCGGTTTTTGTTGTTATGAGATTGAAATGCAGGATCTGATCAATAATTATTCAACGGAATTGGTATTATTAATAATCCTGCCCCTTCTATTTCTTCACCCATCCTCTTTTGATATGCTGCCTCGCCCGACCGAACGCCAGTGAACGCGAAGGCACATCCTGGCTGAGAGTGCTCCCGGCCGCCGTATAACAATCACTCCCGATTTTAATCGGCGCGACCAATATCGAATTTGAACCTATGAATGTAGAATCTCCAATAACCGTTTTGTGCTTATGCTTCCCGTCGTAATTGCACGTAATCGTCCCGGCCCCGATATTTACATTTTTCCCTATCTTCGCATCGCCGAGATATGTCAAATGTCCCGATTTAGCGCCTTTTCCGAAATCGACATTCTTCATCTCGACAAAATTCCCGACCTTAGCCCCGTCCCGGACATGAGTACCCGGACGAATGTGAGCGTACGGACCGATTTTTACGTTACTGTCGATCCTGCACTCGGTAAGGACGCTGTGGCGGATATTGCATCCGGAACCGACAACCGTATCGTTTATTTCAGTATGCGGGCCGATTTCCGTATCACTCCCGATCCTGCAATCACCCATGATTATCGTGCCGGGATGGATTATCGAATCCTTTCCGATTTTCACCTCCGGTCCGATCCATGTCGATCCCGGTTCAATAAAAGTGACTCCTTTCGCCATGAGCGATTCGATTATGCCCCATCGGAGGTAGTCGGACGCTTCAGAAAGTTCGAGCCGCGTGTTTACACCGAGGGTTTCCATCGGGTCCACTATCGGAACCGCATTAACCGTCTCTCCAGTATTAAGGATATAGAGAAGTGTATCGGGAAGATGATATTCGCCCGATCTTTCATTCGGTTTAATTTTTTTAAGAGCATTGTCCAGTGCTTTCCGGTTGAAAACATAAATTCCCGAATTGCACTCTTCGATCTCTTTCTGGCTTCCCCTCAAATCCTTCTCCTCGATAATTCCAAGGACCAAACCGCTGTCATCGCGGATGATCCTTCCGTAGCCAGCCGGATCCCTTGGGATAAAACTGAGCACGGTTGCCATCGCGCCGGATTTTTTATGGAATTTAACCAGTTCGCCAATCGCAATATGGCTGAGACAGGGAACGTCCCCTGAAAGAATGAGTATATGTTTCGCGGATTTCGGAGCCTCTTTCATCCCGACCATTACCGCGTGACCTGTTCCGTTCTGCGGTTTCTGGATGACATATTTCTCGTTCGGAAATCGAGCCATGACATCGTCGGCTCCATGGCCCACCACTAATACGCGTTTACTCACCCCGGCGGAGCCGCACGAATCGAGGACCCATTTTCCGAGTTCCTTTCCGCATGCCCTGTGAAGGACTTTAGGAAGATCGCTTTTCATGCGCGTACCCATCCCGGCCATCATGATTATCGCGCAAATATCCTTGTTATTCTTTCCTGGCATTATTGGCATCCTTTTCGATTAATTCCCCTTTTCAGACCAATTCTACTTGAAAGTATTTTTTTCGCTTCGGGGACACGGCATTTTTCCCTTGATATGCAATGGTAAAGTCAGGTTTATCACTGGAGAAAAATGGCATGTCCCCGTGGTTCATACAATTTCAAGTAGAATTGGTCTCAGATTCATCAAATAACGATAGCGTTCGTGCCCGGTCGGAATTGGATTTTGAAATTTCCAGTTCCGACTGAAGAATTAGTGTGCCATCAGTAAGAATATGATGCAAGTCCACCCCGTGGTTATTCAGGAATACGGGACCCAGAAGAATCGAACGATGGCATCGCGACGGGTCCTTTTCCGCACAGACGAGGCATGCTGTATTCCCTTCTTTTGCTTTAAGAAAATCTTTAACAATTTTTTCGACAGCATGTTTGAACGATTCCGATTCAATTCTCTCTTCGCAGGATTCCCCATTTTCGAGAAGTCCCCCGAGACAGTCACCCTGCCATTCATAGATCATCCCGGCCCGCTCGGTAATCGATTTAAAATTGTCACGATTGAAATAAGGGTAACGTCCCGAGTACGGGACGCTTCTGATATCGATAATATGGGTTATCGGGAAGGGTGAGACTATCTCGAGAAACCGTTCGGGCGAATGATTTGAATGACCGGCAGTGTAAAGCGGCATCGTTTTTAATATTACCAGCCTCGATTGGCGAGAAGTTCATCTTCCGGTATCTTTCCGATTTCGAGCCCGGGCATGGCCCTTCCAAGTCCGCGCGAAACTTCCGCGATCACTTTCGGGTCGTTGAAGTAGGTCACCGCCCGTACGATGGCCTCGGCACGCGGGGCGGGATCGTCCGACTTGAAAATCCCACTCCCGACAAAAACAGATTCCGCCCCGAGCTGCATCATGAGGGATGCGTCGGCAGGAGTGGCGATTCCGCCCGCCGCGAAATTAGGGACGGGAAGTTTTCCTGTTTTCGCAACTTCTTCCACAAGATGAAACGGCGCGCCCATTTGTTTAGAGCGGCTCATTAGTTCATCTTTATTCATCAGGGAAAGTTCCCGCAATTCTTTTTGGATGAGACGCATGTGGCGAACCGCCTCGACAACATTACCGGTGCCGGCCTCACCCTTGGTGCGGATCAAAGCCGCCCCTTCACCGATCCGGCGCAGGGCTTCCGCAAGAGATATCGCGCCGCATACAAACGGCACTTTGAAATCGTGCTTCCAGATATGGTTCTGTTCATCGGCGGGAGTAAGGACTTCCGATTCATCGACGAAATCCACACCGAGCGATTCGAGCACCTGGGCTTCCGCGAAATGGCCGATGCGGGCTTTCGCCATAACGGGAATGTTTACAGTGTTCTTGATCTCCTCGATTATTTCCGGATCGCTCATACGTGCAACGCCGCCGTCCCGGCGGATATCCGACGGAACCCTTTCCAGCGCCATGACAGCGCAGGCTCAGGCGTCCTCCGCGGTTCGAGCGTGTTCGCGGTTGACGACGTCCATGGTTACGCCGCCCTTTAACATCTCAGCGAGTCCGACCTTAACGGTCCAGCCGCCTGTTTGCTTCTTGTTATCCTCTGACATTAAAATCAAACTCCTTCCAGGTACCGACCGGGGCGATTGAGCTTCGGTCCGTGTGTAAAATCATTGTAACGGACACACGCAGCGAAAATCAATG
>DAOVJF010000152.1 GCA_030673355.1 Planctomycetota bacterium
ACTAAATCCCGTAGCGCAGGACGCTGGCCTGCAGTACCGCGGACGGCCCGTCCGCATGGAGAGCGGTATCGGAAGTTTCGATCCCTTGTGATTTTTCAGTCTAATAACTTTTTCAACAGCCCCTGGAAGCTAACGGCACGTAGGGGAAATTCTTACTTCAAACCATTTGAGGGGATTTTATATTGGACAAGAGTGTTTTTGGATAAATAAATAAAAGCAGCCGGGCTGGCTGCTTATTTGTGTCTGTTAATCCACTGTGTGGCGGAATGTGGCCAAATAAGACGCGGGTAAAAATGGATATTACTGGTAAAGCTGGTAAAGGACGATCAGGACATGGTCGGTCAGTCCGAGGTCCTTAATGTAGACGAAAAACTGGCTGTTTACCGGGTTCGAGCCGATACCGAAGTCCTTGCCCCCTTCAGTCCATTCCTGGTAAATCGGTAAGTTACGAAGCCTTGCTTTCTCCATGAATAATGAGGTGGGTGCCCCTACCCTGAGTCCGGCGGTGTCGTAGAAGTGAACCGACATTCCATGGGTAGTAGTTTCCTCTTCAACCTGCTCGGCAACGATTGCCAGGTAGGTGGAAAGATTTTCATTATCAAAGTAGTGGATGAAGGCGAGCAGGGCAGAAGTACCGGGTTCAGGCAAGCCCATAATATCAGCCGGGTAGATAACAATATAACGGTCGTCTTCGTACTGGAATCCCTCAGCATCGCCAAGCCTGAGTCTCCCGGATATCCTTTCACCTGATATTGTAAGGGAATCATAAACACCGTCTTCATTCGTATCCTCAAAAACATTGATTACATCGACATTTTCACCGCTGAGGTCCACAACATCCGGATCGCTCTCGCGAATCAAAATGTCCTGGGTGTATGCTACACCGCACGTCATTAAAATAAACAGGATTGAAAGTATTACTACATGAATGGAACGATTCATGCTCGTTTCCTCCCATCAGGGTTTCAGGCTATGCGAAACATTTTAACACAGACATGTAACAACGGCAATTTCATTTTGCCACATGGTATACTTTATTTCTTATTAATTATCGTCAGGTTGAGCCATGTCCTCAAATAAAAATACAGAAACTGTAGTAATTGTCGGTGCGACCGGGCTCGTGGGTTCGGCAATAATATCTACGCTGGAACGGTCACATTTGCCTGTTGATAAACTAATTCCCCTTGCCAGCGCCCGATCGGCAGGTAAATCAATCAGGTTTCGGGGTGCTGAATATATTGTGGGTGGATTCGATCCTGCTGTGTTTAATAGTGCCAGATGGGTCTTCTTTTCCGGGAAAGATGGGTTAAGCAAGGATTACTGCCCTGTCGCAGCAAATGAAGGAGCATGGGTAATCGACAATTCCGGGAGCTTCAGGATGGACCCGGATTGTCCGTTAGTCGTTCCGGAAATCAACCTCGATGCGATTGGGAAGGAACCCGGTATAATCGCCAACCCGAACTGCTCGACGATTCAGCTCGCTGTAGTACTTGCAAAAATCAGGGACCAATACGGCCTGAAACGCGTAATAGTAAGCACATACCAGTCCGCATCCGGCGTAGGAAGGGATTATCTAAACGAATTGATAAAGGACAGCCGAACATTCCTTGAAAGGGGGCCGGGTGCAGTAGAAAAAACATCGCTTGCTTTCAACTGCCATCCCGCAATAGGCTCGAAATCAGAAAACGGCAGATTCGGAGAGGAGACCAAATTAGAAAAAGAGGTACGGAAAATCCTGAATGACGAGAATTTGAAAATAATTGCGACCGCTGTAAGGGTTCCCACAATGGTGGGCCATGGGGAAAGCGTCGTTGTCGAAACCGAAAGCCAGGCCAGGCCCGATGAATTTCGGGAAATTTTAGCAGGGTCGGAAGGTGTTGAAGTTCTGGATGATTTTGAAAGTCAATTGTTTCCGACCCCTCGACAAACCGAGAACACAGACCCTGTATGGGTCGGCCGGATACGATCCGCCGGTATTTTTGAAAATGATCTTGCATTCTGGGTAGTCGCGGACAACCTCCTTAAGGGTGCGGCGTTAAATGCGGTACAGATTGCAGCCGCACTTTATAACAGGGGTAAAATGTAAACTCACAATTAGTGTGAGATGAAAAGGAGAGGATGGTAGAGAAATGACTGACGATCCGGATAAAAATCCTCGTGCAAGGGAACCACTTTATAAAAAGGGCGATTTGGTTACGGTCATGAATGAGATCAGGTGCCAGATGGAATGGAGCACGCGCGCCTGGATCGGGCTGGGGGAGGGCAGAGTGCTTATCCTTAAGGACGATGTTAAGGGATTAACGACGTATTTTACCTACAACGAAGGCTACTTTAAATTTTACGACCGGAAAGGCGGTAGCCAGGAAGTACATATTGAGGAAATTACCGAGATTGGTGGATTTTGATTGTGGATTTTGATAATAAAAGAAGGATCTAATCAAAGTTCGCAGCAAGGCCGTTGCTCTTCAGCTTGTTGACATACTGCTTGGCCGCTTCCCATTTCCCAAGCTTACCCAGCGTCAGAACGAGAAGCTCTACAATGTTCAAATCATCGGGACGATCTTCATGCAAAGCGACAAGGTCATCGAGCGCAACACTCAATTCACCTGTGGCAAGACGTGTAATTGCCAGGTTCTCCCGCACGAGAACGCTTTCGTTTCTAAGGCTCAAGGCCTGCTGGTATCTCTCTGTAGCCCGTTCCATTTCCCCGCATTCATAGTAAGTCAGGCCGAGGTAGATCAGCGCTTCGACCGAAGTTGGGTCTACGTTCAGATGGCTGAATAACGCATCGATCGCTTCTTCGAAAAGTTTCAGTTCGATGAATGACCGCGCGAGGTAAAGGTAGGCGAAAGGATGTTCGGGAAAAGCCTGTGTGATTAATTTAAAATGTTTTACCGCATCCTTGTATTCAGCATTTTCATATTCACATATAGCATCGACGAAATAGCCCTCAAGAGTTTTTTCATCTTGCTTCTTCCCGAAATTTTTAAATAATTTGTTAAACTTCATTTTAATAGCTCACCAGAAAACACTAAATTCCATGAATGCCAACTCAGGGAAGACAGGATTCAAGGCTAATATAATATCGTTTTTTACCAGTGCGGGGTTTTAATAAACCCTAATGATAGGAGAATTTTATAATAATGTTAAATTGGTGGGTTTCAGCGGTTTATAGCACGAGGAAGAGGGATGGCATGGATATCAAAAAGTTACAGAAAGAGTGGTTCTCATACAAAAACGAACTTGACAGAGCGTTTAATATATGGTATATCCTCAATAGGATGTCACTTTTTGTATCCTGTTGTTAAGCCTTTTAAACCGAGGTGAGTAATTTGAATCGAGTACGAGAAGCAAGGTTAAGAGCCCATTTAAGCCAGGACGAACTGGCCCATAAATCGGAGCTTGCACGTCCCACGATCTCCAAAATCGAGCGCGGTGAAACCATTCCGAGCGGACTCAGCCGTCAGAAAATCGCTGACGCACTGAGTTGTACGCCGGCTGAAATTTTCCCGGATCAGTCACCTGGCTCCCCCATGACTCCCGACAGCCCGTTCAGGTCTAATATTATGGGGATAGCAATAATCAACGGAGCCATGGCCGCTGAGGGTGTAAGGGGCGCAACGTCAGGTGAAGTGGCCGTACGTGAGGCCCGAATCGAAGGTTTCCTGATCGATCACACTGGCAAGAAATGCGCCAATGCCCTGGTTCACCTTGTCAATGACGGCGAGAAGATCGATTCGACCGTTTCCAGCAAACAGGGCCGGTTCGTTTTCAAGGACATTGAAGAGGGAGAGTATGTGCTCCTTTCCGAAGATAAATTCCAACCGGTAACGGTTACACTATCGGCTGACACTTTCGAATTTGAGGTTTAACAGGAGTTCCCGACAATTAGAAACCCTGGCCGACCTGGTGTGCGAACACCGGGTTTTTGGTTTCCCAAATCAGGCGCTATATTTGATATCATTGAACCGTTAAATGTCGAACCAGATTGAAAGATGGGTCGAGTCGGGCATGGATCCGGAATCGTGCCCGGAGATTCCCGGGGATCCCGACGAACGTTCGGAATTTCTCGGCATCCTGACCGGGTATCTTGCCGGACTGACAGAGACAGGGATCGAATCCGTGATGGGGAATTTCACGCGGGCGCTTGGTGACAGGATTCCGGGGATCGAAATTGCCGAAGCCCTCGACATTGCGGCCCTTAATGCCCGTTCTGTCAGGGTAGCTCTCCTGCTCGGCGAGCTTGGTGTCGATTCTCTTATAGCTGATGATAACTACTCGCACGCGATAACCAGACTCGATGGGTTAATAAAAATTGCCGCCGGGTCGGATGACACCGAAGAGCTCTCAATTCTTTTCAATTACCGGGGGGTGTGTTATTACCGCCTTGCGAAATACCCGAAAGCCGCTTCCGATCTCGAAGAAAGCCTCAGGCTTGCGGATAAAATCGACTCGGACCGCAGACGCGCGAGGGCGAGAATCAATCTGGGCCTTGTTTTTAAGGAAACGGGACGGCTTGAGGACGCCGCGGGACATTACAAAATCGCGCTGAAGCTGGCGCGGGAAATAGCGGATGACCGTACTGTCCTTTCCTGTTACGTCAACATCGGGAATATCTACAGGGAACTGAAACGCTGGAATGATGGCAGGGCAGCTTTGGCAAAGGGAATTGAGCTGGCGGGGGAGCTTGGGGATACAACCGAGGAAATCCGGGGACGTTTGAATCTCGGGGTCCTTTATCTGGAGGAGGGGATTTCGCTTGATAAAGCACGCCGGTTGTTCGAAGAAGTGGTTGGAGTAACCGGGGACGATTTCCTTGGTGGAATCGCACGGAATAACCTTGCATTACCCCTTGTTAAACTTGGGGAGCCGGAAAAATCTCTGCCGTACTCGCAGAAAAGCCTCGAGGATGCGATCAAAGAAGCAGATTCGGAGGGTACCTGGCGGGCAAGAGCTAATATAGCCCGTGCATATGCCGACATGGGAAAATCGGAAGAAGCTCTGGACTGTTTCGTAACAGCGATTGAAGAATTCGAGAGACTCCGCGGCAGCCTGGTGTCCGACCACGATCGAAGCGAATTTCGGAGGAATCTCAGGAATCTGCAGGGCGAATATATCAAATTCTGCCTGGACCAATTGGGGCCTGATATTGCGTTTGCCGCATTAGCTTCGAGCAAACAGAGAGCGTTGAAAAATCTTATCGAGAAAAGATATCCCGGGCAGGTAAAGTCTGACGGGGAATTATTCAATCAAATTCGTGCCAGGCTGGAAGCCAGAGGTAAGACAGCAATTGTTGATTATTTCCTCCATGATGATCTACTCAGGATTTTTGTATGCGATCGGGACGGTGTGTCGATCCATGAATCTCATGGTTCAGTATCAGATATTGAAGGGCTTCTGAACGATTTCTCATCCGAGGTTAACCTTTTCATCGCAAGCAGGGAGTTCAGGGAAAACGAATGGGAGAAGGACGCGGCTCCCCCGCTTGGAAAGCTTGCTGAAATCCTGTTGAATCCGGTGTGGGAAAAACTTCGCAGGTACGAGCATCTTTACATTGTGCCGCAGGGGATCCTTCACCAGGTACCATTTGCCGCTCTCCATGTTGAAGATAAATATCTAATCGAAACTCATTCGATCTCTATTCTTCCATCGAGTGATTTCCTTGTTATAAACCGGGGACCCTGCGAAAGCGAATCCGGGACAATATCGGTTATCCGGGGGCAGTCAGACGATCTGCCGGGTACCGATCCGGAGATAGAGGAATTAAATGGAATTTTCAAGGGAAAGCTGACAATCGCGACCCCCGATATCCTGGATGGACCTGTGAAGGCGCATATTTTACATTTTGCCGGGCATGCAGAGTTCGATCGCTCGGACCCGTACTCGTCGGCTCTCATCCTGTCAGGTTCTGAACGACTCAATGTGAGCGATTTAATGAATGGGGGAATGGACCTTGTTAATGTAGACCTCGTGACACTGTCGGCCTGCGAAACCGGAACGGGAAAAACCATAGCCGGTGATGAACTGGTCGGGATCTCACGGGCGTTTCTTGCTTCGGGGGCCGGATCGGTGCTTGTCAGCCTGTGGAAGGTATCCGACCTGGTTACCAGCCACCTGATACGATCATTTTATTTACAATCCAATAAAGGAATTCCATACTCAAAAGCCCTTCAATCGGCTATAATTAACATGCTGGACCGCAAAAGGGCACACCCGTATTTCTTCGCCCCCTTTTATATTACTACCCTGGGAGCGGATGTTTGAAAGGGTCGAATCCGGGAATTTTCTCAAAAAACACGTTTCAGGCCTTGATTTTTGAACCAAAACGTTACAAAATATATCTAAAGGCTACAAAAAGAATCGATCCGCTCTCAATCCGGATCGGTCCAGGTGGTTAACAGCCAATGAATATGCAGAGGAAATATTCATATAAATGGGTCTCTGCCCGTACCATCGGGGGGTTGGTCCTTGTTCTGGCTATCCTGTTTTTGACATTGAGCGGGGTGATTGGCTGCGGGAGAAACTCCCGGGACTCCGGTTCAACTGTTACCGGCCGTTCAACAATGTACCCTGGTGGTACTGTGGCGCCGTTAATC
>DAOVJF010000555.1 GCA_030673355.1 Planctomycetota bacterium
AAACCCGTGGAGTGGTAGTGGTCCAGGTGTTTGAAACCGGCCCGGCTTATGAATCGGGACTCAAGACTGACGATGTCATTCTCTGCGTGGACGGCGCCAATCTCAGAGGCGGAGTCGCTGATGACGCAGTGGCGGTAATAAAGGGTCCCGAAGATACCCAGGTGACAATTACGATATGGCGTGCAAGTATTCAAACCACCGAAACGTTCGAGGTAACACGCAAGGTGGTCCAGGTACCGACTGTTGGCGCGGTCGAAATGCTTGACGACAAGATCGGCTATATCCGTCTGGATTCATTTAACAATTTTTCTCCCGTCGATGTCAGGGAAGCGGCCAACGAGCTTAGATTCCAGGGGATGGAAGGCCTTATCTTCGATCTCAGAAATAATACCGGCGGCCCAATGACCGCCGCTCAGCATATCGCGGACATTTTTATTTCTGACGGAGTTATGGTCTATTACGAGGATTCTTCCGGACATCGCGAAGAACTAAGAAGCGAAGATCATGGCGACGCCCTGAATATTCCCCTGATTGTCCTGATTAACCGAAACTCCGCCAGCGCATCCGAGATCGTCGCCGGAGCGGTAAGGGATACCCACATGGGGATTTTACTTGGTGAAACCACTTTCGGTAAGGGAGTCGTGCAAAATGTTTACACGCTCCGGGACGGTTCCGGCCTTATACTCACAACCGGTCATTATCTGACGCCGGACCGTCATGAGATTACCGCCGATGGGATCCTGCCGGACATCGAATACACTTTGGAACCCGAGGCCCTTCGCGAATTGGATCCCGAGGTCGGAGAATTTCTCGACCGGTTGGAGGAATTAAATGTTGGATTCCTTGAACTCCGGAATGCCATGTACGAATACATGCAGGAGCACGATTACCAGCGTAACAGCGCCCAGGAAATCCTGACGGAATGGCTGGCCACCGGTGAACCTCCGGATGTCCTGGACGATTCCGAGTCAGATGATAATGATGAAGTAATATCTGATAAATAGCTGCCAAATATTGTCAACTAATGCTAATATTTAAAAGGATGAATTGAAATGGCTGAATTTGAACAAAGATGTGCAATTTTCGTTGACGTACAGAACATGTTTTATTCCGCGAAACATTTATTCGGTGGAAAAATAAACTACGATCACCTGCTGGAAACCACTTCGCGCAGGAGGAAGGTAGTGCGCGCTTTAGCGTACGCAGTGAAAACTCCCGAAATCGACCAGAACAAATTCATCAAGTTGTTATACGAGCTTGGATTTGAAGTACGGATGAAAGATCTCAAGATCCGCACTGACGGTACTGCCAAAGGTGACTGGGACATGGGCCTGGCCATCGACGCTATCAGCCTGGTTGATAAAGTTGATTGCGTAATCATCGTCTCCGGTGACGGAGATTATGTACCGCTTGTGGAACACCTGCAGGCGCGTGGAGTCAGGGTGGAGGTTTACTCATTCAGGTCCAACACGGCGCAGGAGCTTGTTAACGCGGCTACCGAGTATTTCGAGATGGATGAAAAATTTATTTTCCGAACCGGAAGAGACCGTAAGAATTAGATTTTGCGCGAAGAACTGACAAGAATAACGGGATGATGTTTAATTCTAAAACAAGAATAACGGGATGATGTTTAATTCTAAAATGCGAGATCGGGGACACCTCTTTTCGCCCGTCGAAAAGCAGGTGTCCCCCTAAATTCTAGATATGTCCAATCAATTTTTATTTTTCAGGATTGGTCCAACAAGAATAACGGGATGATGTTAAATTCTAAAATGCGAGATCGGGGACACCTCTTTTCGCCCGTCGAAAAGCAGGTGTCCCCTTAAATTCTAGATATGTCCAATCAATTTTTATTTTTCAGGATTGGTCCAACAAGAATACCGGGATGATGCTTAATTCTAAAATGCGAGATCGGGGACATCTCTTTTCGCCCGTCGAAAAGCAGGTGTCCCCCTAAATTCTAGATATGTCCAATCAATTTTTATTTTTCAGGATTGGTCCAACAAGA
>DAOVJF010000556.1 GCA_030673355.1 Planctomycetota bacterium
AAATGTAAGCTCATCCTACAAGAGACTTGTCGGGCAAGGTGTTCGTAGCCAATCTTCCACTTATAGGCTAATAAAAGCTACCACTAACACAAATGCGACATACATATTAGGAATAGCTTTTTATATAAATTCGACAGGTGCTTTAGTTTACGGTGCCGATGCACAAATAGCGTTTCTGGAAAATGGTACTTATCAAATTAAAGTCCACTTCGTGGGTAATGATATTCAAGTGCGAAATGGTGCGGGCACTCTTTTAGGCACCGCGACGAATGCGCTTATATACAAAACATGGCATTATCTCCAGGTTAAAATACTCGTTGACGATACCGTAGGCACGGTAGACGTTATTTTGGATGGATCAAACGTTCTGTCACTGTCCGGCATTGACACAAAAGCGACCAGCAACGCCTATATTGACGGCTTTTGGCTTGCCGGGGGCTGTAGTGTTAGGGAAATCTGGTATGACGATCTCTATACCTGCTCTGGGGCAGGATCGGTGAACAACGATTTCCTGGGCGATTGCCGGATTGACACACTCTATCCCGATGGAGCGGGAAACTACTCCCAATGGACGCCAAGCGCGGGGAGCAATTATGAAAATGTCGATGAAGCCCAGATGGATGCAGACACCACCTACAACTCCACCGGCACGGCATCCAACAGGGACTCGTACACCCTGGACGGCCTCTCCGCTATCGGCTCGACCATCCATGGCATACAGACTGTCACGACGGTAAGTAAAGATGATGCCGGGGCACGTACTGTCAGGCCCTTCCTTCGTGTCTCAAGCACCGATTATGATACCGGGAGCGCCACCCCGATTCCCGATTCCTACACTTCGGTTCTCGCGATTGATGAGACGAACCCGGATGATTCTGCCGCATGGGAAGAGGCCGATGTCAATGCACTCGAATCCGGCATCAAATTGGTTTCTTAATTTGAATCCGCAAGGGTCTCCTAGGGGATAAATATGTTCGTATTTGGGAAAAATGCCGCCGGGACTGTTTCCACTACCTTTCCTACCGCCAATGGAAAAAGTGTTAGCTTATTTACATTGGGGACTACTACGAATGGTATAGATAAACTTGTTTTTTACTCTTATAGTGCCTATGGCTCGGCAAAGGTAAAAGGGGTTATCTATGCGAACAGTTCAGGTGACCCCGGAAGTTTACTACATACGACTGATGAATTAGTGGGTGTGTCGGCTGGATGGAATGAATTATCTTTTAGCTCACCAATAAATTTAACCGCAGATGATTATTTTCTCGGTATTATATCCGACACCTCGATCAATTCAAGGGGCACGACAACAGGGAACAATAAGTATAATGATGACACATATTCGGATGGCCCTACCGATCCCTTTGGTACACCGGGAAGTTCAAGTACTCAAAAACCCATTTTTGCATCAAAACCCTCGGATGAAACCGGGGCAAATTATGTAACTGATTTTTCTGAGTATACGGTAGATGTTCAGCCGAGCGATTGGACGGACAGGTGGCACACGACGGACCAGTTCAAAGTTCGTTCGGCATCTTCGGGGTTCGGTCAGAAGTTTTTAGAGTTTCTCCATGTGAGCGACGAAAGATATGCTCTTTCATGGGATGATGTAGGGTCCGCTGAAAATGTTGATGTCCTTATAAGGTTCCGCGAAGAAAACCCTGCCGATTATACTCCGATTGCCATTGTTCGAGGTAGTGGTGACAGTTCTTCCGAGCAGGGTTATCGAGTCGGCCTATATAATAATGAGCTACAATTATCGAAATATGTCAATGCAGTTAATTCTACGGTAGATAGTATTGCATGGGTTCCCTCCGCAGAAACATATTACCGCCTCAGATTCAGGGTCAATGAATACAGCCTGAAAGTCCGGATGTGGGAGGACCATCTACCGGAACCAGACACATGGGATATTGAAGCTACTGATTGCGAAATTGCTACAGGTGGATGGGTTGGTGTCGGTGGTTACGGGTGTGATTGTGATTATGATTTTTTCTCGGTCGGG
>DAOVJF010000487.1 GCA_030673355.1 Planctomycetota bacterium
ACCAACATGAAACGCTTCCTCGCATATTCCAGTATCGCGCATATGGGCTACCTCCTGCTCGGATTATGCGCCGCGGGGGTGACCGCCGAGACGAATGCCAACGCGGCCATACAATCGCTTGGCTACATGGGCATGCTTCATTACATGGTCGTCTACGCCATCATGAATACCGGGGCCTTCCTTATCGTGAGCGTTGTAGAACACCATACCGGTGGATGCGCTATCGAAAATTTCAAGGGTCTCGTACATCGTGCTCCACCATCCGCATACACGATGCTCGTTGTTTTCCTGAGTCTGGCGGGGATCCCGCCGCTGGCGGGTTTCGCGGCGAAGTTTTTCGTTCTGATGCCGGTTCTGGAATCCGATGTGGGCCTGTATGCCCTGGCGATCATTGCAATTCTGAACATGGTCGTTTCGGCCTACATCTACCTGCGCTTCATCAAGTTTATGTTCATCGATAAGCCCCAGGTAGAAGAAAGATTCTATCCGGATGAAACATACCGCTACGCGATGATCCCGCCAATTGCGTTTCTCACCTTATACCTTATAGGTGGTTTCCTGATCAGGCATATATCCGCCTACGCATCTGCAAGCTACTTCCTGACTATAAACGTCTACTTTGGGTCGGGACCAGGCGGTTAGGGACGGATTGTATTTTGGGTAATTTACCAGGTTTTCTGACAGCAGATTCGGTTGAATAAAAAAACCAGCCACGAAATGGCTGGATTATTTATCTATAAAAAGTTTGCTATTCACTAAAAACTGATTCTCAGGCTAATACCGTCGTTCCGATAATATGCATTCCCCCAGGAGTCCCAGTTACTTCGGCCTCGTCCATGATGCCAGGATCCACCGAACGACCCGCTCCATCCGTTCCTCCAGTAGTAATCGTTGTATGGGTTGTACCAATTATCACCGTAATAACGATGCCTGTGAGAGTAGTTGTGGTCGTAAATCACGTACCTGCCATTGTTCCAGTACCCGCGGTTGTTATTGTAATACCTTGGATAATCCCCGTACGGGTATGAATTCCTGATATAAACCGGGGGTTGGTACACCGTGACCCCAAGGTTCCCTGGATAGTAGCCATCGGGGTAATAATTTCCATAGTAGGGTTGACTGTACTGTGGGCCTTCCCAGTAAACATTGGGATCGGACCGGTAGTTCAGCGGATTATAGCCGGTGCTGCTGTGGTGGAATCCCGAACCTCCAGCCCGATTCGGATGACTGGACGTATCCTCAATTTCATTATCCTCGTTGTCCACAACATACTCTGTACTGTAGTCCGGGTGGAATGAGAGGACGTATTCCAACAGGACTGGATCGAGTTCCGCATCGAGCAGGTATGAAAGCCCTTCATCATCCAGCACATCGTCCAGGCCTGTCGCCTCTATAACCTCGATTATCACCTCGGCCGGGATACCAGCATCGCTCATGATGACAATTTCCTCGAATGTAGCGGCATCGACCGGGAACGCGAGCAGGAGGGTAGAAACCAATGCGGCAATAACAGCAACGATAATGGAGTTGCGTTGAGTGTAACCTGACCTGATCATGATTTAATTCTCCTTACTTTATATAGAGGCAAGGTAAACTTTACTTAACCGTAAATCGCCGCACCTGCATTGTTACCTTGCCAGGATGGTTTTCAGTCTCAAATTGTACTTCAATATAATTTACACTAATATTGGGGTCACTGCCAAGTGCGATAACGGTACCGCGCATCTCAACGGTTTTTGAATTGTCGTTCCAATCCCGGACCTTCTTGAAAATTACATCGTCGCCAAGCTGGTAACTCGATAATCGCGATCGTACCGTGTAAAGCCTTGCCCTTCTGCGCTTGCCTTCTTGCCCTTTTGCAGCTTTCAATTTCTTCTTAGTGTTTTTTTTGGTTTTTTTTGATTTCGCTGCCTTTGTTTTAATCGCAGTTTTCCTTGTGGTTTTTTGGGCAGTGATAGACTTCCTGGTAGATTTGGCCTTTTTAGTTGTAGTCTTCTTTTTTTTCGATTTTGCTTTTCCGGTTTTTTTTACCACAGGTGTAACCCTCTTGGAGCCTGATTTTTTTCTGGTTTTTTTAGTTGTCCTGATTTTTTTAACAGGCGTTTTAGCTTTTTTGGGTACCTTTGTTTTTTTGGTTGTCCTGGTTTTTTTAGTTATCGTTTTAGCTTTTTTGGGTACCTTTCTTTTTTTAGTTACTGCAGCGGATTTTTTCCTGGTTTTTGTAGCCGACCTGGCTGCCAGACCTCCCGAAAGGCCTGGAATTGCACCGGATCTGTCGCCGGATGATGCGATCCTTGCGGTGCCATCGTTTTTTACTGGGCTGTTCATTGTCCGCTCCATGGTCCTTTTTTATAATCTGGTAACCTGGTTAATTATCTCTTATTTCAAGCGGTTGAAATGAAGAATTATTTTCTTCACCGCATTGATTACATCATCAACGTCACTATCGGAAAGGTAAGGTGTTAATGGTATGGAAAATGCATTCAGGCCGATCCGGGAAGCATTCGGAAAGTCACCGGGCTCATAATGATATTTATCCCTGTAATATGAGTAATGGTGTACGGGAGTGTAATGGATTCCTGTGCCGATATTTTCCTGTGCCAGCGCATCGACCATCGAATC
>DAOVJF010000267.1 GCA_030673355.1 Planctomycetota bacterium
GGGATATTTTCCGTAAGCCCGCCGCCCGTGATATGCGTGCACGCTTTTACACCGTCGCCAATTTCATCGATCAGCCTCACTAAAGGCCGCACATAGAGCTTCGTCGGTTCGAGTATTGTATCGATAAACGGTGAATCGCATCCGGGAAGAATTTCATCCATTTTCCATTGGCCCAGATCCATCAGCTTCCGGACGAGCGAAAAACCGTTCGAGTGAATTCCCGATGACCGAAGCCCCAAAACGATATCTCCCGGCTGCACGGATTTCCCGTCGATTACATTCTCCCTGTCGACCACGCCGACCGAAAATCCCGCGAGGTCGGTCTGCCCGGGATCGTACATGGTCGAAATCTCCGCGATCTCGCCGCCAATCAGGAGGCAGTCGGATTCCTCGCACGCGCGATTGACCGATCCCACGAGAATTTCAATCTCATCGGGATCGACATTGTGAGTGCCGATGTAATCGAGGAAAAACAGCGGGCGTGCGCCGCCGACGATAAGGTCATTGACACACATCGCGACAACGTCCTGCCCGATCCCGTCTATTTTTTTATATTCCAGCGCGATCAGAATTTTCGTCCCGACACTGTCGGTCGCCGCGACCAGGAGAGGGTCTTTATATCCCTGCAGGAACGGACGGAAAGCGCCCGCGAATCCGCCGATCCCGCCGACAACCTCGCCGCCCGGAACTTTCCTCGGAGTGGATTTGAGGATGGTTTTGATACGCTCGACAGCCTCGTTCCCGGCGTCGATATCAACCCCGGCATCCTTGTAGGTGATCTTGTCTTCGGTCATAGTGGAATTGTAGCATAAGGGGCGAATGAAATTAACGATCGCATATCAATAGATATGGGCCTACCGATTGTCCCCTCCCTTGCATAAAAGCCGATTTTGAGGTAAATTACGTTGCCTCTGAAATCCAGTCGCGTGCGGATGTGGCGGAACTGGTAGACGCGCCAGCTTGAGGGCCTGGTGAGGGCAACCTCATGGGGGTTCAAGTCCCCCCGTCCGCACCAAAATGTAAATGATTCCTGCCAACACAGCAGGAATTTTTACGTATTTTGCACTAATCAGCATCATATATACCGGTAGGGTAATACGTGTGAATTTTCTGGAAATTTTGTTAATAAAACACTCGAAATTTTCGGTCGCATGTACCACCGATCATACGCGGATTGTGAAAATTGGAACAAAGATTACATGTTTTACGGCTTTTTTTTCAATAATACACACTTCCGCTATACCGCATCAGATGGTATATTGTTAATGAGGGGTATCCGTGCGTATGAACCCTATCACAATTAAGGAGGTCGATCTGTATGACAGATAATGGAAGTAACGGTAATGTCCTGAAGGACTCTGCTATCATTAAGAGGTTCATAACAGAGTGGGGGTTGACGATTCAGGAACCGACGCATGATGAAGAAGCTGAAGTTATTGCAAGTCGAATAAAAATTAACGAAAAGCGAAATTTAAACCCGACACACGAGCAACAGCCGTAAATTATTTTCCTTCTAACTTTTAAGTATCGATTTAACAGTTGTAACAAACAAATTAAAAAGCAGGTCTCGATACAGCTAAGCAGGACCGATCGAGATCACACGAACCCCCCATCAGGGGTTCAAGCTTTTTTTAGGCCTCCCTGCCCCGTAATATTTCACCAACTCATAACCTGACACTGTCGCGTTCATATTGTATACTTACCGGGCCTGATTTTCTTTTTTTCAGGAAAGGGTGAATAATGAGCGATACAGATTCAACAGACGAAACCTCCGCGACAAGACATCCGTGGCTTTTAAACAGGGAAACCGCCGCGCTGGTGGTAATCGATGTCCAGAGTGTCCTGATGCAGTTTGTCAGGGAAAATGAGAAAATGCTCAGGAATATCGGGTACGTTCTCGAACTCGCCCGAATCCATGAACTGCCGACGATCGTCACCGAGCATAACCCGAAAAGCCTCGGGGCAACGAACCCTGTCCTTATCGAGGAAATTAAGCGAACGGTCGGGTATAAACCTATTCATAAGGATACTTTTTCCTGCTGCGGCCATACGGATTTCATCGACGCCGTCAAATCCACCGGGAGACATCAAATCATGGTTGTCGGGATGGAAAGCCATATCTGTGTTAGCCAGACTGTGCTGGACCTCCTGCATCATGGGTACGAAGTTCACGTGGTCGAGGACGCGGTGCGCTGCCGCTGGGAGAACTCGCACAACCTCGCGATTTTTAAAATGCGCCTCGCAGGGGCGATTATCTGCGACTGGGAAATGGCGGCGTACGAATTGACATACGGCGCCAAAACCCCGCAGTTCAAGGAATTACTATATTTAATGAAACGCGCGAAGGCGGATTACGAAGCCGGGCATTGAACTTTTAATAAATCGGAGGATCGAACATTGTGATGGTGCAAACGGACAATAATAAAATCGCCAATTACGTATGGGCGGTCGGGATCAACCTGGTTGTGTTTGTAATCATCTGGTACGCGCTCGGGACAATTCCGATGCCAGCGAAACCGGATGACGAAATCCCGCCCTTGAATGGCGATGGTACAGCAATCGCCGATACCGGACCCGGCGAGACGTTCGGCCAGTTGACACACCTGGTGGGCGACGGTTCTACTGAGGGTGATCTCTCAACAACTGAAGGTGAATCGATCGAAACGCCATCACCGGAAGAGCCTGTCACCGACGAAGAACCTCCAGAAGCAGTTGAGGAATCCCCAGAACCCGTTGAAGCAGTTGAGGAGCCGGTGACTCCACCCGACGAATTGGATCAACCGGCGGCAGAAATATGGATCGATGAATTTTTCCTTGACCGCGGACCCGTTCTTTCATTCGCGCCAAGGCTCAATCCCGACGGCACACCCCGCCCGCACCCATTCAATCCGGACCGCGAAAAAGCTCCAACATACGAGGATCAGCAGGCGCAATACGCTCCTGGAGAATTGAACTGGCCCGTGATGACGCCCGGCAATTTTCCAAAGCAGGATTTGCCCGAGGAGCTTCGCGAATACAATCTTGTTTTAACCGTGCAGGTGCACATTGACGGAAGGGGTAAATTACTATCCGATCCCGTGCTTGTCCAGGGGTCCGGTCATCCAATCGTGGACGAATTGACGCTTGACAAAATCAAGGATGAAGTGAGTTTTACCAACGCAAGCGTGATCGCTACCGGAGAACCGGTACCGCTTAAGTTTGTGGTGACAGTGTTCTGGGAGGATCCGGTAGTTCATTAGACCAATACCGTTAAACAAAAATTGATTGGACAAATTTAACATTCAGGGGGGACACCTGCTTTTCGACGGGCGAAAAGAGATGTCCCCGATCTCGAATCAATATATAATTAATAGGATTGGTCTTATACCAATCTTAGATTCAGGGACGCCTTTCCATGAATTCAAAGCGTCTTAGTCATTCAGGAATTCTTTAAGTTTCGCGAAATCCTGTCTTTGCCCGTAACCGAGAAGCACATCCCCTTCTGAAAGAACGGTATCGGGTCCAACCACTGAATTGCATGAGCCGTCCATCGATGCGATTCCAAGGATAACAATACCCGTAGCCTTCCTCATCCCCGAATCAGCAAGAGTTTTGTTAATTACTGAACTTTTTGGCGGAACCCTGACCTCATCGAGGTAAGCTTGATCGACCGATGGGTCGAGAAGCGAGGACAGGAGGCCGAGAAGGTGAGGCCTGAGAACCGATTGCACCATCCTGCGGCTTGCCCATTCCTGCGGGCTGATCGCGGCATCGACACCGGCCCGGTGAAATCGATCGATATAATCCTCACGCGTTACACGACTGACAATATTCATTTTTTCATTGAATCCGCGCGCCGAGAGGACCACCATAAGGTTATCGGAATCCGCCGACAGCACCGCGAATATCGCCCTCGCTCTCTCAATGCCGGCATTTCTAAGGGTCTCGTCATCAAGGCCGTTGCCCTCGACAAAAAGGATTCCCATCTCGTCGAGCTTTGTAATTTTCTCAGGATCGCTTTCGATTACAACAAAGTCCTGGCCTTCCGCCTTAAGGTCCCGGACAAGGGCGGCTCCGGTCAGACTGTAACCCACAATTATAGAGTGGTTACTCAGATGTTTTATTCGTTCGTCCATTCTTTTCCTTCCCATGTAATGCTTCAATGCCCCCTGGATTATAACCTGTGAAAGGAGGGCGATAGTTACTGTGACTATTCCAATCGAACCGAACTGGAGTATTCCTATCAGGCCCCACCCCATCGTCGATTCAACCGGCGGGCTTCCAAGGCCTACCGAACTGATGATATTGATCGTTGATGACAGGGCCTGGGGGGACGCTAATCCGAGCAGCATGAAACCGATCCATCCAAGGGTGACAAGCGCACCCGTAAGGAGCAACAGAATCGTGAGGAGTTTTACCACTCGCCGTTCCATGGGCTGTATTCTATCACATGTTGATATTTACGGAAATAATTCCAGGTAATAAAGGAAAGTTGATCGATCTCGGGGGACATAAAGTTGTATGTTCCAATTCCATGATATAATTTTAATGAGCTGTCATTTGATCGGCACTGGAATTTTTGATTCACGCCGGTTGAGAAATGACGGACTGTAACGATGAAAGAAGCGGCTAAGGATATCAAAGTGTCCCGGAAAGGGATGAGCACGCAGTCATCCAGGATCGATGAAAAATTCGAGAACATCCTGGAGCACTTCAGAGTAGACGGTTCGGACACAGATCTCGAACCCTTAAAAATTGCTTTCAAAATAGCCGGGGAAGCCCATAAAAACCAGGTCCGCAAATCCGACGAACCATATATCAC
>DAOVJF010000307.1 GCA_030673355.1 Planctomycetota bacterium
CCAGCTTTTATGGTCAAGGGTACCGGTAATAAAA
This sequence comes from Planctomycetota bacterium, assembly GCA_030673355.1. Classification (GTDB taxonomy): domain Bacteria; phylum JAJVIF01; class JAJVIF01; order JAPKYR01; family JAPKYR01; genus JAPKYR01. The sequence continues at coordinate 35 of DAOVJF010000307.1, forward strand.
TTCTCCGCATCGGCTAATGAGTACGGATGAGGGATATTCAGAGTAAACTTCGCTATTTCAGGATGGTTGATAGCAGTTGCAAGTGCTTCCGCGTCATCAAGTGTCGGACGCCGGAGGATCAGCTTTTCTGTTTCCAGTGATTGGGTCATTTTTAAATCCAAAAGTGTTTTATAAATGTTATCATAATTGATGCATGCAGGAGTTTAAACCAAGTACGAAATGCTTCCAGCGGATCGAAAACCTGAAATTCCTGAAAGAGCTGTAATTTCTCTCGGCAGCAATATCGACGATCGCATGAAATATATACAGAAAGGCACCGACATCTGGCGCGAATCAAGAGATGTAGACGTCATTCAGGTCAGCAGCATATATGAGACTGTACCGGTCTGCATGGCCGGCGATAAATTCGACAGTGATTTTCTGAACGCGATCATCATCTGCGATGTGATGCTGTCTCCTTTAGACCTTTTGGAACTTTGTCAGATTATCGAGAGAAAGTGCGGACGAGATCGGGAATTAGAAAAAGTAACGGGCAGAGGGAATCGCACGCTCGATTGCGACATCATTTTTTACGGCGATCATGAGATAAAGCACCCATCTCCCGACCTGGTGATTCCCCACCCCCGATGGCATAAAAGGGAATTTGTGATCAAACCGATGATGGATGTCAGAAGACATTTAACGGCCTGGCAGGCAAAGGAACTGGGGAGGGTGGCTGAATAGCACACAATTAAAAAAATCCCCCTTTTAACCGGGGGAATCAGTTTCAAATCAAAAATTTCCAGGCTGAATCAATCAGGAATCTGCCACGGATAGAAGATGCTGATCATATCCGACGGTGTCCCTTCATGTAATACAAACATCAAATTCCCGTGCGGGCCATCGTAATCGCTGCCTTCAATCCTCAGTGGAGTTCCGGCGATGTTAGTTGAATTTCCAAACGAACCCACCTCGACTCCCAACTCGGTGTATTTCTTGACCAGCGGATCACCGGTCGAGAGAATATCGAGAATGTAGAAATCGTTGTCGATATCCCGGGAAATGTCCTGTGGATCGTTGAAACCGTCCATACCGTCCGACTGAATCCCGCCCCATGAAACACTCGGATCGTTCGTAATCTCTCCTGCCGTCTCACGCGAAACTCTCTGGACACGGAATTCATCGCAGAGCTTATATTGATTGGGCTGGGGTTCAAGGTCCCAGAAATATCCACCGCCCTCGATGTAATAGACGTACTTCATTGTGATGTTTCCGCATTCCGCGCCCCTGATGTGAGCGTAGACAAAACTGTTTGGACTGCAACTCCACTGCAAATTACCGTACCAGAAAAAGGTGTAATCCGGAGGCTCATAGAATCGCCACTTCATGTATGTGCCATGCGGTGTAAATGATGAATTACCGAGCATGTTTGTGTACGTGTGCCCTGTGAAAGCGATAACGTCGTTGCAGTGGCTTTCATACAGTTCATTACCCGGAACCCCGATGAGGCTCCCGTCGGGATCGTAAAATTTTAATTTATCGGCGCCGGATTCGAAGTCGCCACCGACAATAAAGCAACTGTTTGGCGCAATGTCGATGAATTCCAATCCGGGTTCATACGTTAAGAGGAACTCGGTACCGTCCTGATAGTCCCCTTCTTCGGTGTATTTATATACCGCTCCGTCTTCCATGTAAAGGATGAGCAGGTCGCCATTGGAGTGGTCTACCGCTATGTCAACAGCGCTGAATCCCTCTCTCAGGGGAAGGTTAAATAGCGGGACATAATCAAGCGTTGTAACAGTCAGGGTAGTGGCTGGCACAACCTCATACCCGTCGCTGACATCGCAATCGATCGTATATTCCTCGCCATCGGAGGCTCCCACGATATTCCAGTCAATCTCAAGTTCACCATCACCAAGAATAAGAAGGCCGTCGGTAATCTCATCTCCCCCGACCAGGGCTACGGTCCAGTCGTAAATCAAGATGTCGGCTGGGTCCAGGTCGGTTGCCACCACTGAATATGTACCGATCTGTGTCGTCGGGATTTGCGACTCGCCAAAAACCCCGGCGACATCAGGCGAATTATTTACAGTGATCGTAATTTTCGCTTGTGCATAATCTGGGCCGTCGTCGACTCTCGCGTACAGGTCCCACTCTCCATGACCGAATTGCGGTGAGAACCAGTCCATCGGACAGTTTTCAAGATTACCAACTTCATCCGTCATTTCGTTTAATGGGATATCTTTAACAGTGCAATACCAATTAAAAGTGCAGGTATCCGAATCGGCATCGGTATAATCGACTGAGTAGGTTAGAGGCATTGAAATCCCATCCGGTATTGGTGTCAGGTACCCGTTACCCTGTCCGGATATGTCGTCGTAGATTTCATGAATCACCGGGAGATGATTGTATGGTTGATCCGCAATGTCAAAGATATAACGATAAAATGCGGCCAGTGGACCGTCGGCACAAGGAAATCCGGAATTATTTGAGTAATCGTAGTCGTTCGATTCAGCAATTACCCAGACCTCATGGTCATCGAGATCGCATAATGGTTTCGTCGGTATTTCAATATGATAAGTTGAAATATGTTCACTGACAGGCTGGCCGATTGCAGGCGCGTCGAATTGCTCGATAGATTGCAGGACACTGGAGTCGATCCAGAGAGTATCGGGCTGGTTCTCCCAGGCGAACAGTTCGATATCGAGTATCAGATCGCCGCCGGATTCAACTCCGTCATAATAGATATCATCGGTGAGAGTAACCGACGCTGCGATAGCTTCATCCCTGTGATACGGGTGATACGGACCAATACCCTGTTCCTCCCAGCAGAAAACGACAGCATAGCCGAACCGTATTCCCAATCCATAGGGAAGTAGAACGAATTCAAGTTCCATAGTCCTGCTGTCTCCGGTGTGAAACCTGCTTTCCTTAGGATTAGTGCCCGTAAGAACTTCCCATGGATCCTCACCCGGATCAAGGCCCGCGGCATAATACTTGTATGGATTAACTGTTGCATCGCCGGCATAGTTCTGGAATCCGCCTGGAATGTATCCGAATATATTTTCAGCGGTAAATTCAGACGGGTTGAACCAGCGTGTGTAGCCATCGGCATTTTTCATCCATAAATCAGTATAACGCTTGGCGACACTCAGTTTTTCATATTTAAGGGTCTGGTCTCCATCACCAATTATCACTCCGATCACATCATAAACGAAGTACCTGTCCATAGTCGGCGCCGGATGGAAAATCCTGAAATCGACATCGACACCAAGTATTCCGGGGACATCGGCATTTAAAACAATATTTTCAAACATGATGCCATTCAGCGGAGATGACATATTGTTAAGCAGGGGAACCATATTGAGCGTAAAACCAGCCGTGCGATTTTCAACAGCTTCGAAAGTCCCCTCCGTGGGATCAAAATAAACGTCATAGTAACCAAGAAGGAAATTTTTCGATCCCGATGATATTCGTTGGTCCCGGCCGGGGATAGTTCCTTCGTTTGGAGAATTCGCGATTTCAGTCGAAACCGCACTACCAGTGCCCTTTGAACAACCGATTATGACAAAGGCGACTATAACGATCACCGGCGCGATTATCGTCCATCGATTCATTATAACCTCCGGATTGATTCCATTTTTATTGAGGATGGGCAATTAATCACCCATGCCTATAATTTAAAATCAATTATTACATGTCGATAGTTGATCTTCAACCACTGCACATGAACAATTTCACTTATAATTAGGTCTACATAACTTCAGTTCATAATTCGCCATGCCGGTTACAAAAATTCCAAAAGATAAACTCGAGAAACTGCTCGACTCCATGCCCCCAAAACCCGGCTGCTACATCATGCGCGGGGACGGGGGAAAGATCCTTTATATCGGCAAAGCGAAAGTCCTGAAAAACCGTGTACGGTCTTATTTCCATGATTCGGGTAACCATCCAAGACGCACCCGCCGCATGGTCTGGCAAGTCCGGGATATCGACATCATCATCACCCAGACCGAGCTTGAGGCGCTCACACTCGAAGCCACCCTCGTAAAACAACACCAGCCGTATTACAACGTTCGTTTGAAGGACGATAAATCCTATCCATACGTAAAAATCACATACGGGGAAAAATTCCCGAGGGTGGTGCTGGCACGCGACCTGACACGCGATCCGGACGCCCGTTATTACGGGCCGTTCTCCACCCTGACTGTGCGCAGGGCACTCGAAATTATCCATGACACTTTCCAGCTCAGGGAATGTCATGACGATCTTGAGAAGCAGAAACGAAGGCCGTGCCTTCAATACCAGATAGGACGGTGCCTTGGACCGTGCATTGGCGAGTGCGATCCGGATGAGTATCTCAGAATGATTTCCGATATTGAAATGTTCC
>DAOVJF010000490.1 GCA_030673355.1 Planctomycetota bacterium
AATTCCATTACCCGCAGTGTCATCCAAAAGCCTGAAATCTCTACCCCCCTCATTCGCGATTATTTGTAAGTTATAGGCACCGGCGCCGTCATCGGCCAGTTGCGCTGTAACACCCGGAGCCTGCGCGTTTATCGCATCGATCAGGTCCTGTACCGTACTCCTTGATGTGACTCCGAAAATCGTCACCGGGTCCACAACACCGGCGCCGTTATCGCGATCTATCGTGAAAAGGCTCGATTCGGTGACACCAAGAGAACTTAGAATTGTATCTCCGCTTAGGCTGACTGTTCCGGTCACAACACCGCCGCGACCCTCGGTCCCTGTCACGATATGCTTACCTGTGGCCGCAACTGTGAACCCTGAGGTCCTGATTGTCTGGCTGATATCGTCGATACCCGGGTCCGTTGTTACAAAAGTTCCCATACTCAGACTTGCCACGTCTCCCGGGTCGTCAAAATACATGGAAGCCACGGTCTGGCTGGTGCCCGATGACTGGTCGCGAAAAACAAGTTTGCCCTGTTCCAGGGTCACTACTGTTTCCCATGGGGGATTCGGGGCGTCATTAACAAGGCTGGTCAGCTCGGTAATCAAATCGTTAAGTGTAGTGGCGCCGGTAATTGAAAACGAGCTTGAGTAACTGTCGCCGTCATACTGTGTACCGCTGATTTCTATTGTCTCGTCACCTGAAAGCGACCCTGAGAACTGGTCGAGATTAACAAGCAGGTCGGTACCAACGGCAATAGTTGCGCTCGAAGCCTTCGTAAAAGTCCGGGTTCCTATGATCGTTCGATACGTAGCTGTATTCCCGGCGGTTGTATTTCCGGTTGTAAAGGTGAATGTGCTGCCGGAGTAATCGGTATCCTCGAATGTGAGCGTGTCGAGCGAAATAGTGTTGACCCCGGATGTATCTGTCTCCGTGATAAGAAAAGCGCCGTTTCGGTCGATCGTGACCTGCGCTTCACCCTGGAAGGCGGCCTGGATGGTTTGCCGTAACCGTTCGACTGTATCGGTCGCGTCATCCCCGAACGTAAAATAGGCCGTATTGGTCGAGGTGTCCTTCAGTGTTACATCAATCTTTATCCTGTCGCCCGATGTAATTCTCGCCGATCCTACCCCGGCCTGCTGGGTTTCATGAATCAAAGTTCCCGACAACGCCCTCGTCCCGCCGAGATCGTTTGAAGTCATACTGATTGTTGTGATCCCGGCAGTATTGCCGTAAGCCATTTTAACGGATGCGCGTTCGAGAGACCTGTCATTGAGTCCGCTGATTGCCTTCGCTCCCATGGCCACCGACTGGATAGTCACCGAATGAGAGGCCGGCTGCGCGTTAAATCCGGCTGTTACCCCAAGGATGCTGGAGTTCGAAGATGAGGCGATTTTGGTGCGGAACGTTGATTCAAGACGAAGATTGAGGAGGGATGTTTTTAATGAGAGGATCCTGGTGCTTGTCAGGCGGTAAGCTTCTTTTTCAAAATCACGTCCTTCCGCCAGAAGTTCGAGCTGCCTGATTGGCGTTCTCCGTAACCCAACAAGAGCTTCAATAAGTGTATCGGTCTGTAATCCTGAGAAAATGCCAGTAAAAGAAATATTGGTACCCATCTACGCGTTCACCCTCCATGGTCCGGCTGAATCGGGTAAGCCTTATCTATAATATATCGGCCTTTCTTTGGAAAACTTATGACTAAATTAGTAAAAATCCTTATCTTTAATTAAGATATTTCCCTTGCATTTCCGACAGGTCCAGAGACCAATCCAGTAATTAAATATTGATTCGTATCAGAGCCGCGAATGTCAATGAGCGGTCTGCCAAATACATGCAACGATAACAGTAGCCCGACCGTGAGGGAGGGCCCTCCTATCCGCAGCCAGGCGCCTGGTCGTTCTAAAATTCTGTGGTGATATCGATCTCCCGCACGACCGGAATCACAGTGAACTCAAGGTCTCTTCGTGATTCACCCGATGCCAGCTCAAATGAAATGCTCACCGGTTCGCGCACCTCATGCCACTGAGGGAGCCATTCGCTTCGAACCAGAACCACATAATTACCCGGTGCCAGGTCGGTGTAGAGAAAACGCCCGAACGAGTCAGAGTATCTGTACGAACTGCCGTCCACAGACTGGAGTTCTATCACCATACCGGAAATCGGTCGTCTTGATGGCATTTCCCCGCGTCCACCGGGTGTTTCGACAAAAACCTGGCCTCCGACTGCCACCGATCGCATTACCGGAATCTCTAGCTCGACAGTTGACCCGGCCTCTACAATAAAAATCAGCGGAAGCTCAACTTCCGGTGTCAAACCCACCCCAAGCGATGGAGTGTCCAGAGTTAACTGATGCTCGCCGGGATCGAGCGATGGAAATCTGAAAAATCCGTTGTCATCAGTTACCATCGTCATTCCACCGACTGAAATCTCAACATTCGGAATTCCCTGCGTTGGATCGTCCGACTGAAACAACCTTCCCTCAGCACTTCCCTTGCGAGGAAACATCGTCATCGGAATGCTGAGCGGATACGTAAATCCGCGCGCGATTTCCGTGTCATCCCCGAATGTACCGGCATAGCTTCTTGCACGCAGATTCAGCCTGTACCCTGACGGCATCCCCCAGT
>DAOVJF010000066.1 GCA_030673355.1 Planctomycetota bacterium
GTCGAGACGCTTTAAATTAAACCCGCACGGCTCGACAGGAGTCTCGCCCTCCCAAGGATCGACCTGGCCCGTGAACAAGTGAAATCATAGCTGAGTTTTGAGACAGCCTCGGCTCGCTTTCAGAACCGCAGGCGGTTCGCTTGCATCCATTAATAAATTTCCACAAAGTACCAGTAACTATATAAACAACGGCGCCAGTACAAGCGTTACCGTAGCCAGCAGCTTGATCAAAACGTGAATACTCGGACCCGCCGTGTCTTTGAACGGGTCTCCGACAGTATCGCCGACGACCGCCGCGCCATGGGTCGGGTTCTTGATGTCGTTACCGTTAGCGTCCTTGATGTATTTCCCGCCGTACGCGCCGTCCTCGATAAATTTCTTCGCGTTATCCCATGCGCCGCCGCTGTTATTGAGGAAGGTTGCCATGAGAATTCCTGTGATCGTGCCGACCATAAGCAGTGCCGCGACAGATTCCGCCGCGATAAGTGGATCGTTTCTTAATCCGATGAAAATTTTGAAGATGACACCGACCGCGACAGGCATCAGCACCGCGAGAAGCCCCGGTGCGATCATTGCCTTGAGAGCGTTCCTGGTCACGAGGTCGACGCAGGTTCCGTAGTCGGGTTTAAAATCATCTGTGAACTGGATGATGTCATTGACGCGAGGAAGGTCTTTGAACTGGCGTCGTACTTCCTCGATGACCGCCTTGGCTGTTGTTCCGACCGCGCGTATCGCAAGAGCGGAGAACAGGAATACAAGCATAGCTCCAAGAAGCCCGGCAACAAAGACTTCGGGCTTGCTCAGATCGACGACGGGCCACGGGATGTTATCCCTGATAATCTGCTCTTTTGCGTAAAGCCCGACCTCATCCATGAAAGCGGAGAACAGGAGGAACGCCGCGAGAGCCGCCGATCCGATCGCGTATCCTTTTGTAAGGGCTTTTGTCGTGTTGCCGACAGCATCGAGCCGGTCGGTTTTTTTGCGTACATCCTCCGGCTGACCGCTCATCTCGACAATACCGCCCGCGTTATCGGCGATCGGTCCGAATGTGTCCATGGCGAGAATGTAAGCCGCTGTAGCGAGCATACCCATTGTCGCGACGCCGGTACCGAACAGTCCGCCGTTAACTCCATTTTCGAGCGCTTCAGCCGGGAACGCGAATCGCCCGATGTAATAGCTTGCGAGAATCGCGATACCCATTACGATTGTCGGAACGGCGGTGCATTCGAAGCCGACCGCGACTCCGGAGATGATGTTTGTTGCCGGACCGGTTGTGGATGCTTCCGCGATCTCCTTGACCGGCCTGTATTTATGCTCCGTGTAATACTGGGTGATCCCCACGAAAGCCACACTTGTCAGAACGCCGATAATTCCGCATATGAAGAAATGCCACCATGCCTGCGGAGCACCTTCCACGCTGAGAAGCCACCAGGTTGTGCCGCCAAACGCTATCATCGCGAGCACGACAGCCCATGCGTAACCTTTGTTCAGAGCGACCATCGGATCGCCATCCTCGGTAGTGCTTACGCTTATAATCCCAACGATTGCAGCGAGGATACCGAAGGCGCGGGCGATCAACGGGAACATCATTACTCCAATCGTTCCATAAACGAAGGGGTATCCCGCCTGGCTTGCATTCATCGCGAGTCCGGCACCGAGGATCATCGCGCCGATATTCTCGGCGGCGGTCGACTCGAAAAGGTCGGCGCCGCGGCCCGCGCAGTCACCGACATTGTCGCCAACGAGGTCGGCGATAACAGCCGGGTTCCTGGGATCGTCCTCAGGGATTCCAGCCTCGACCTTGCCGACAAGGTCCGCGCCGACATCCGCGGCTTTAGTGTAGATACCGCCGCCAAGCTGGGCGAACAGCGCGACGAAACTCGCGCCGAACCCATAGCCGACTATAAGGAAGGGAATGTGTTCTGAATCGGATATGCCGGCCAGCTCGATGAGGGAGAAAAGCAATCCAACCCCGAGAAGGCTTACGGCGACGACAAATATTCCCGAGACCGCGCCGCCTCTGAGCGCGATCTGCAGCGCCTTGTTAAGGCTCGTTTGCACGGCGGTCGCCACCCGGATATTCGCGCGGATACTTACGTACATGCCTATGTAACCCGCGAAAACCGAGCATAACGCGCCGAAAATGAATGATCCGGCGATCGCCAGTCCGAGCGCTATCGGGTCCTGGACCGGATCAAATTCCCTGGGCGATCGAACGTACGCGTACATCACGAACAGCACCGCGGTGAGAACTGCGGCGAGCCAGATGATCGTCGTGTTCTGCCTCTTCAGGAACGCCTCCGCGCCCTCTTTAATGTAGTCGGAGATTTTGCGCATATTCTCGGGGCCCGTGTCCTGTTTCATGACCCAGCTCTTGAGCATCAAGGCGATTGCCAGACCGAGAATAGAGCAGACCAGTACAATGACCATGTAGGTCCAGTTCATTGGTTCTGAGACAAAATCGGCTCCATGTGCCGCTACCTCAGCGATTTCTACTATTGTTTCCGGTTCCATCGGAACTCCTCATGTTGTGTCGGATGAATAATTTAAATGATTTCAGCAAAAAACAGGAAACCTTGTGAAAAATTTCCCATACTGATTAGCATACAAGTTACAATGGATACACAAATGGGGGGTAAAAATCAAGACCGACTTCCACTCATATCCACAACAACTTTTCAGTAGCGGGGTAATTATAAGCGAAAAATCCTCGTCGAAACAGGTAAAATGGACAGCTTGAGTTGAATTGAACTTAAAAGTACCAGGAAAAAAGGCTGGGCCTCTACCCGGAAAGAATGATTTAACCGCATGGATGCCTTATTCTATGGGGTAAGCTTGTCCAAAATCAGATTATCCTGGACAACAATGGATATAAGCATTAAATTTCGGTCAGGAGAAATCCTATGCGATTTATAACCACCTTGCTCATTTTACTTGCTGTCATAACAAGTTCCATCGCATGTAATCCATTTTCAAAGAGGTCAGGGAATCTGCACGATGATGTCGAGCGTCAATACAACGACTGGATTTCAGAAAACGGTGAATATATACCCGGCGACCCTGCCATCTCTAACTGGCCGTATCAGTACCACCCGATTATCCATTTCGCGTGGATTTACAAAGGAGGGGAGAGAGTAGACCGGGAACTCGCTAACCGTCTCAGGGAGATGAATGATATCTACTGGGCTCTCGATGACGATCTGAAAAAGCAGGTTTCTGAAGGAAAAACATCGTTCGATCGTGAGAGATTCCTTGCAATTATTGATGATGAATCACTGAAAGCCAGGACTTCTGAATTGATAGCTGAAGGTGTCACGGCAATTTATGCATTCGCTCGTGCGGGGATTGAATCTGTCCAGACTGACCGGAACAATATCCCGGAGGAGATTCTTCGCCAGCTTGGTTCACTTTACGAATCGAGGAGTGAACTGCTTGAGGTCCCTGTCGGGGAACCGACTACCGATGATGATTCACAGTGGCGGGACTGGTTGCATACCGTACTTGCGGCTACAGGTGAATCCGGGGTCAAGGCAATTCTGGACTGGAACGGAGAGATTGAAAGCCTCCAGGACCTTGCTCCCGACCAGCCATTCTGGGACGGACGACTTACACACGCGATGTCACTCAGGTCCATTCAACTAGCACGCCAATCCGCCCTGGACATGATCTTCTCCGAGCTTGGACAATATCGCGATGGCGGCGGGGTTTCTGATTTTCACAAATGGATGTACTGGAACCTGGCGCGAACCACATGGGATTCAGGCGGTATGTATCCATACACGGATGATGATGTAAATTTAATAGTGGATTTCCTCATGAGCGGCGGACTTGAAAACGGTCTAACAGGGGAAGGCGAAGAAGCCTGGGTAATTGCCGACGCTCTTGGACGAGCGCCGTCGTGGCAGTGGGCGGTCGCACTTTTTCAGGAAGCTGAGAATAATGTTACAGAGCAGGTTCGACGTGATCTGTGTTTCTCCGCAATCGCCCGGATGCTTCACATGCCGGTTAACGCCTGGCTCACGACAACCGATTCGGCATTATTGCTTAAAGGTAAAGCACTTTCCCATATTGAAGACAGGCTGCTGGTAAGTAACGGTGAACTTTTGAAACTCTATTCCGGAATACTCACGGCATTTTCAGCGGACCAGGCGTCATTCCTCGATTGTGAATTAACCGATGACGAATTATTCCGAATCCACGACGCTTTTATCATTCTGCTCCCGGAATTAACTATCGCCGATGACCGTGCGGCGGCTCTCGACCTGCTCAGATGGGGCCTTATGCAGCCCGAATTTACATTATGGCATGAGGATGCCAACAGGTATTACGATCCCCTAACTGAAATTTTCTACGACTGGATTTTAACAACGTCATTTGAAAATTCTGAAACCACCTCTGAACAATTCGCAATACTGCTTTTAAACCTCCGCCTGATCCTCAACATCGACATCCCCTGGCAACCCTACCTCGATCCGGACGAATGACCTTTAATGACATATCATCCGCCGTATGCCACATATGCGCAAAAATGCTATCCTTTACCCTCTAAACCATGGCACGTGTACTGATCATCGACGATGAGGAGAATATCCTCAAAACACTTTCCGGAATTCTCGCCAGCGAAGGGCTTGAGCCGATCACCGCCGCGACAGGCTCCGACGGGCTCGAGCGCGCGTCCGACACACCGGTCGACTGTGTACTGCTCGATGTCTGGCTTCCCGATATCGACGGCCTCCAGGTTTTGCGCGAACTCAAGCGTAATGATCCGGTGCGCCCTGTAATCATGATGAGCGGGCATTCGACTATCGCCACCGCGGTCGACGCTACAAAGCTCGGCGCGTACACGTTCCTCGAAAAACCCCTCGACCTCGAACGGTTGCTGCTCACCCTCCGTAACGCGCTCCAGCTCCACGATCTCGAACGGGAGAATATCCTCCTGAAGGAAGGCGCCGAGGATGCCCCGGTCATGATCGGCACATCCACCGTACTCGACCGTCTGCGTGCCCTGGTCGCGCAGGTCGCTCCGACAAATTCACGTATCCTGATCACCGGCGAGAACGGGACGGGCAAGGAAATTGTCGCGAGGGCTATTTATACGGGCTCCGAACGTTTCGGCAAACCGTTCATTAAAGTCAACTGTGCGGCGATTCCGGGCGAACTGATCGAGAGCGAACTTTTCGGGCATGAGAAAGGGGCGTTCACCGGTGCGACCGCAGCCAAGCCGGGGAAATTCGAACTCGCGGACGGCGGCACGATTTTCCTCGACGAAATCGGCGATATGTCGCCCGGCGCACAGGCGAAGGTTCTCAGGGTGCTCGAGGAACAGGAACTTGAAAGGGTCGGCGGCAAGAAACCGGTCAAGGTGGATGTACGGGCAATCGCGGCGACTAACCAGGATCTGGAAGCACTTATCGAAGAGGGAGAATTCAGGCAGGATTTGTATTTCCGGTTGAATGTTATTCCGATTCATGTGCCGCCATTAAGGGAACATCCAGACGATATCCCATTGATCGCCGAGCATTTTCTTGCGAAATATTCAATGGAAAACAGCAAGCGTCCGAAACAGATTACCAGGGACGCTGTCAATATTTTAAAATCCTACCAGTGGCCCGGGAACGTGCGGGAACTCAGAAATTTCATGGAGCGGCTCGCGATTCTTACACCCGGCGATGAAATCACTCCCGCCGATCTTGCGGGGATCATTCCCGGGATTGAAAGGCCGTACCCGGTCCCACAGGCAGGTCCGGACGGCTCGGATGATATGTTCATCGGGCGTTTCGATCGGACAGCTCTGAAAGACGCAATATCGACCTGTGAGCGGGAATTGATCGAACGACGCCTGACTTCCTGCAAGGGTAATGTAAAACGCACCGCGGAAGAACTTGGGCTTGAGCGAAGCCATTTGTATAAGAAAATGCGATCGCTCGGCATAGACCCGTCTAAACGGAACCCGAATTAATCGAACTTTGAACTGAAATCGGTTATCATATATTCGCGGATGGGAATTGTGGACTTTTTCTTAAACTGTTTATGATGAACGACAAGAGCAAAATCCCGGATGAAGGTGCATTCGAGCCGATCGAGCCGATCGAGCAGGACGACCCGCTTGTCCCTGCGTCTGAACCCGAAAAAGAATCAAAGAACGGTATCACTTTAATTGGGACAATAGCCGTTCTCGCGATTATCGTCATAATGGTGATTGCATTTATGCAGGTGCAGAAAACCCGGGAGAGGCGTAACGAAGCCCGTACACGTCTGGCGATGGGGCAGGCATCACTTCTGGACGGCGATTCATACCGTGCGCTTTTCCAGTTCACGGTAGCCCTTGAACTCGATCCCGACATTCCCGGGGCATACTCATCGCTTGGACGAATCGCGATCGAGAATAAGCAGGGCAGCGACGCGGTTCGAAAATTCCTGGCTGAACTCGAAATAGATCCGGACGACCGTGAAAGCCATCTCGCGCTGGGGTGTCTTTACAATCTCGGTTGCATTTCACCCGGCGACCCCTATAACCTCAAGGTATACCTGGTCGGTCGGTTTGCGGATGTCCTTCCGTACAACTGGCCTCTCGATTTACAATTCGACGTGGAGGGGGATACGGACGCACTCTCAAGCGCCGTTTATCATTTCCAGTATGCTCTCGAGAAACTTCCCGACGATCCGGCTCCCGAACTCGGCCTTGCACTGAACCATATCGCGAATTACGACCTTGGAACCGCCCGTCAGCGTTTGTCACGACTGATCTCCGAGACATCCGACGAGGCCATGATTTCAATAGCCCGGAATGTCATAGAGGACATCAACCGTGAAGAGCAGTACATGAACTGGATCGCCGGCAATCCACGGTATTCAGGTCCGGCTGATACGGGTAGTTCACTTTTCGGACCGGATGGCGGTGAGTCCGCGCCTGAAATCCCTGTCCCGCCAGAGGCAGCCGATTATTCGGATGACCTCCAGCCGTTACCGGGATTCGATGACCAGTTCAATTACGATTCTTTCGCTACCGGATCTCCAGAGGACAATGGTTTTGGGTCGAGGGCTATCGATTCATCGCAGGTTGCCGGCAATACGGGCACCGACCTTGGCATGGAAATCCAGTTGAGCGATCTCACCATGCAGCCAACTGTCAAACCAATCACGAACGATATCCACATTCAGGATACAAACGAATGGATACGGACTGTACGCATCGGCAACATTTACGAAGCGGGGACAGTCGGGTTTCGCGAGGGTGAGACAATTGTCATGCCGAAAACAAATACGGAAGTGACGGTTATCGAGTCATCAGACGACAGGATTGTCCTCGATGAGCGCGGGTATCGGTTTGTATGGGTACCCGGCGAGGTTGGATGGGTGCGGGAAACCCCGGAGGATGCGATCGGAACAAATCCCGATTTTCCGCCCGGGGTACATGCCTACACTCCTGGTAAAGAGGATGGGGATGAAGTGGAATCGGAAGATGGGGATGACTTAACGGAGGATGAGCTGGGCCCCGAAGTGGAGTCGGAATAAAGAATGTAGCAATTTTTCTATTTTTATTTGCAAAAGGCAAAAATTCAGTAAAGGTAAAGAAATTTCTGCTGATAAACCCTTGCTTTCTATTTCTATTAGGGTATATTCAACCTCGAATTGGAGATGTTAATTTCATTCATAGGAAAGGTGGGGGACTAGTGGATCACGATTCAAAAACGAGGGAGCACCCACCCGATATTCTGGAGACACAGCTCGGACCTGTCGGGGCTGGATTGCCATCCATACCGACACCATCGGAATGGCCGTCGGCCTACGGCTTCGACGAGGCTGTTGCGATAGCTGTCGTACCTGAACGGGCACTGGTTTTCTGGGAACTAGCCGGGGAAATCAGGTCGGGCACCCCGGACAATCCTGATTTTCGTCTTACCAGGTTAAGGTTAAAAGGTGAAACCCCCACAAAAGAGAAATCATGGCCGGTTGGACCGATAGGCCGCTTCCAGGATTCTGGAGTGGAACCCGGGCAGGAGTATCTTTACGTAATCGCCAGGCATTCTGATAAGGATGACACACCTTTACTGGTTACCAACCCCATACGAATGCCGATCCGAAGCGTTCCGGGGAGCACACCGTCCGATCTGCCGTCATCACTCGACCTTCACCAAGATCCATTGAAACGCGCGCTGAGAGAGGAGGACCGCTGAACAATGCTGGAAGTACTTGCGATGATTCTCGCGGGTGGCCGCGGTGAACGGCTGATGCCTCTCACCCAGGATCGCGCAAAGCCTGCCGTTCCTTTCGCGGGAGCGTACAGGATTATCGACTTCGTTCTCTCAAATTTCATCAATTCCCGGTTTTACCATATCAAGGTTCTCACGCAGTTCATGAGCGATTCACTGAACCAGCATTTGTCGCGGGGCTGGAACCTTAGCGGAGTTCTCGGACAATTTGTCGACCCGGTACCGGCCCAGATGAGAACCGGCTCGAGATGGTATGAGGGAACCGCCGATGCCGTGTTTCAAAATCTTCATCTGGTCTGGGATCACAATCCTGAGCACGTGGCTGTTTTCGGCGGCGACCATATTTACAAAATGAATGTAACAGAGATGTACAGATTCCATCTGAAACGCCAGGCCACGCTGACAGTGGCATGTCTCCCGGTTGAAATTGAGGAAGCCGCGGGACGTTTCGGGGTTTTGGAAGTCGATGAAAAGAGCCGAATTATCGGTTTTGAAGAAAAACCGGCCGAACCTAAACCCATGCCGGGACGGCCCGATATGACACTCGTGAGCATGGGATCGTACTTCTGGGAAACCCATGCTCTCAGGCACGCTCTTTTCCTCGACAGGGAGAACGAAAATTCGACGCATGATTTCGGACGGGATATTATCCCCGACCTTGTCGCTCGCGGTGAAAGCGTATTCGCTTATGATTACTCGCTGAACTGGATTCCCGGCGAGGGGGAGAGGGAAAAAACATACTGGCGCGATGTCGGTACGATCGACAGCTATTTCGAAGCCAACATGGAGGTCAGGCAGGTGCACCCGCCAATAAACATGTACAATTACCAATGGCCTGTCAGGACCCTGATGCGGCCCTTCCCACCTGCGAAATTCGTTTTCGCCGAGAAAGGCGGCAGATTCGGAAAGGCTGTCGACAGCATTATAGCCTCGGGCAGTATAATTTCAGGAGCATCGGTACTGGACAGCGTACTGGGGCACAATGTATTCGTACACTCTTATGCCCAGGTGGAGGATTCAATAATTTTTTCCGATACCGAAATCCGCCAGCATGTCAAAATCAGGAACGCAATTATCGATAAAAGCTGCATCATTGATGATGGAGTTGAAATAGGCTACGATACCAAATTCGATAAAAAGCATTTCACCATCACCCCGGAAGGCAGGGTGGTGGTGCCAAAATGGACCCATATAACATCGGATGGGGAAGTAATCCGGCTGGAGGGTCCGTATTCACCAAAGGAGGAGGAAGCCCCTTATGCCTCGAACATCTGAAATCGTGTTCATGGCCAGTGAAATGGTCCCATATTGTAAGACCGGCGGACTTGCCGATGTCATTGGTGCTTTACCGGTTGAGCTTTCAAACCTGGGCAATAACGTTACAGTTCTTCTTCCCTACTATCGCAAGGTCACGGAATGGGTCGAGAAGTCCGGTAACGAACCTGAAATTATCGAAGATTCAACACTTCCA
>DAOVJF010000020.1 GCA_030673355.1 Planctomycetota bacterium
CACACACTCAAAAATCGTCCTCCTTGGAACCGGGACCCCGACCGCCGATCCCGACCGCTCAGGACCATCGGTAGCGATAATCGCCGGAGGCACACCATACCTTGTAGATTTCGGACCCGGTGTCGTCCGACGTGCGGCAGCCGCTTTTAAAAATGGCATTAAAGAGCTTGACGTTAAAAATCTGAAAATCGTTTTCCTTACTCACCTCCACTCAGATCACACAGCCGGATATCCCGATCTCATTCTCACACCCTGGGTTTTAAACCGGGACGAGCCGCTCGAAGTTTTTGGACCTCCGGGTTTGAAATCAATGACCGATAAAATCCTGTCGGCATGGGAGGACGATATCGGGGAACGCCTTAACGGCCTGCAGCCATCAAACCCTAAAGGCTGCTTCGTCAATGTACATGAAATCAAAGAAGGGAAAATTTACGAGGATTCGAATATCCTTGTCGAAGCCTTCACTGTAAATCACGGGTCCCTCAGTGCATTCGGATATAAATTCCATACACCGGACAGGATAATCACAATTTCCGGAGACACCGCGCCATCGGATGATCTTGTTGAGAAATACCAGCATTCGGACGTCTTAATTCACGAGGTTTATTCGTCAGCGGGATTCGAACGGTATCCGCCCGACTGGCAGAAATATCACTCAAGCGTGCATACATCGTCGACAGAACTTGCCCGTATCGCGTCGATTGTAAAACCGGGTTTGTTGATTCTCTATCATCAATTATTCAATGGGGCAACAGAGGAAGAACTGCTGATGGAAGTGACTGAAGGTTACGACGGTAAGGTGGTTTCAGGAAAGGACCTGGATGTCTTTTAATTTAATCCTCCCTTCTTCTTCTTTCCGATTTTCTTTTTTGGGGCTTTTACCGATTTCACCATTCTCTCAACTTCATCCAGTTCGATCCCGGATTCCCTGATTACCTTGATAAGCTCCATTTCTTCAATCGTTAACTTACGGGACCGTTTAAGAAAATGGATTTCGAGATATGGTGGAAGCCCGACACCGGTCAGGAAATTACCCACTTCATATTTTGACTTGGACCGTCGAAGGTAATCATCCACATTCTCAACGGCCTGAAGGCTTGCCCTGACCACATCAGTTGCCTTCTGGGTGATGATCACACCCACCTGGCCGAAATCATCAACTGTTTTCTTCGTCCTCTTTGCCACATGCCTTGCACCGTCGCCAACTTTCCTGGCGACAACCGACGCGTCCTCTCCAATTTTTCTCGTTTTATCAACCGTGGTGTCGACCGTTATTTTGACACTATCGGAAACTTCCTTTGCACGTTTCGCGGCTCTTGAAGTGGTGTCACGTACGTTGCGTGAAATTTCAACGGCACTGTCTTTTCCCTTGACGACCGCTTTTTTAATATCCTGGATGCGTTCGAGTGTGGATTTCCCCGACGAGCCGGGATCTGTTCCCGCTTCAGGATTTTCACCGTTCGAAACATCAATACCAGCCGCTTCCAGTTCAGCATCAAAGACTTCCCGAGCTTCATTGATAGCCTCATCGAGGATATCGGGCGATTCAGCCACCGGGCTGCCGCACCGGGAGCAAAATGCCGCTGTGCCCTGGATTTCCGAACCACACATTTGACAAAACATAAATACATCTCCAGATTTGTATTATTTAACTTTTAGTTTGGTAAATTATAACACTATTGACTCTTCGCTGTTCCGCGCAAGCAAGCAGACGAACCAGGTGTCGCCTTTCGAGATAACCGGACCACCAGTTTTCAATTTAAAGGGAATGTGGTCTTTCCTTTCCGAGTATATGATGTTTGCTAAAAGAATATTAAATGGTACAATTTGTTTAACACTACTAGGTAGATACAACAATAGAGAGAGGAACCAGTTATGCGGGTAAAACTATCACTTGTATGCATTTGTCTTACGGTAATATTGTTTGCTTTAGGTTGTTCAGGCGGTAAGAATCCTGTTGAACCGGTAAATCCCGGGCTGTCGGATTCTATTGCCAGTCTTCCGGAACTTCGGGGAAGCCAGGCAAGCCGGAGCCTGCTGGGTTACTGGCTGGTTCGAATTTCAGAAGACCTCCAGACTGTTGAGATTATTCCCCAGCGCGCGACGGGGATGCACCTCAATGCTGTCGGAATGCTGGAGAACTTGTGCGACGATTGCCTGGTGATCCATGAAGTCGAATTCCTTCCCGACAACAGGATATCTGCAATGATGATAATTCGGCACCCGTTCCCCGGAATTCCCAGCGTCACGATCTTTGATGTTCGAGGCACAATTATTACAGGCAAGGGATACGATTTTCCTCACAGCGGAAAAAGCATAGCGTGGGGCGATAATGTTACCCGCATGTTGAATTACGACGGTTACACCAGCCTTTTCAATCCCACTGAATTTCCACCGACACACCCACCGGCGTTTGGTTATATTCCCGGACACAGGGCAACCGGTGGCGACCTGTCTGCGACCCTTAATCCATATATGGCGTTCGAACAGGACAAGGAACGATGCATGTTTGAAACTACCGCGATGGCATGGAATTATATGCAGCTTTATGTCCCAAGCCATCCCATCGAATACGGTTACGCCGTTGATGTCTGCTGGCAACTGGTAGAGGAACCGGTAAATAATCCGGTCGAGGATTTTCCCCTCGATGCGAACAGCCTTGAAGCATACAGGGTGGATGTTCAGGTCGGGGACGGAATTGAGTCTGGCGGCGGCAGTGCTCAAGTACATGTTAAAGTGTTCGACCATCAGGGCCTGGGCACCATAGAATCCGTGACCGTTGAAGCCCCGGATTTTTTCACGGGCGATGTCACACTTGGTTATTCCATGAGTGATCCGGGTGAAGATCCGGATGATCCTCATGATGACTGGCACCTGTATACCGGGACTATTTCGAATGACTACGGCGCAGGTTTCGGTGAATACCCGGTATTGATACGGGTAGTTGACACGGAAATCGACCAGAATCTCGGTCCCATAGACGCCTGGCAGGTTCATGTCCCGCAAATTAAGCGGGGCTGGGTGCGAACATGGGGCGGGAAAATCGGTGATATTGGCTACGATGTTGCCATCAATTCTTCAGATACGATCTATGTCACCGGGACTTACGCCGACGTGGTGGATTTTGATCCCGGACTGGGCGTTGACGCACATGGCAGCCATTTAAACATCAAAGGTGAGCCTACTGCCGATGTCTTCCTCAGCAGTTTCGATGCATCCGGAATTTTTCAATGGGTTCGTGTCTGGGGAGGATCTGAAGGTGAGTCCGGATTCGATATAGCGATCGATGACGCGGAAAATTTATATGTCACCGGGTATTTCATGAGCAGTGTTGATTTCGATCCCGGTGGTAGCGATGTACATTCTTCGAATGGCATGGGGGATGTTTTCCTGAGCAAGTTCGATTCATCGGGTAATTTTCTATGGGCTCAAACCTGGGGAGGACCTGCCGTGGATGCAGGATATCAGGTTGCGGTCGACGATTCCGGGGGGGTCTATGTCACGGGCTTCTTCCAGATGTCTGCGGATTTCGACCCCGGTGCCGGACTGGATTCTCATGATTCAAATGGTTCCATGGATGTTTACCTCGTTAAATTCGACACCTCGGGTGCATTTCAGTGGGCGCGTACCTGGGGCGGGGATGGTTCGGATTCGGGTCAGTCAGTTACCGCCGACAGCTCCGGTCAGGTTTATGTATCGGGATATTTCCAGGAAACGGTGGACTTCGATCCGGGTCCCGATACAGACATCCATACCGTAAATGACGGCGCCGATGCCTTCCTCAGCGTGTTTGATTCATCCGGTTCATTCCTGAGAGCTTACACTTGGGGCGGTGAAAAGGGCGATTACGGTGATGAAGTTACCGTGGACGAAGCGGACAATGCATATGTTGTCGGTACATTCAGCTGGTGGTTGGACCTGGACCCGACTGATGGAATAGATATCCATATCTCAGAAGGCGCCGGGGACGGCTTCATCATCAAGTTTGATTCGGCAGGCAACTTCCAATGGGCCAAATCCTGGGGTGGAGTATTGACAGATTACCCGCTCGGGATCGCACTTGATGGTTTTAACAATGCGTTTGTCACCGGAAAATTCCGTGAGACTTCCAACTTCGATCCCGGCGGTGGCACTGACAACCATACTTCCTATGGTTTAAACGATGTTTTCCTGAGCAAGTTCGATACGTCCGGCAACTTTCAGTGGGCACGCACATGGGGAGGTCCGGAACATGATTACGGCAACGGTTTGGATACGGACAGCCTTGGTAACGCTTTTGTGATCGGATATTTCAGCGATATTGTCGATTTCGATACCACCACCAGCGGGTTTGATCTGCGCACCTCCAATGGATTGTCTGATGCCTTCCTGTGCAAATACCCTCCCGACGGTAATTGGTGATATTTTTACGATAGAAGCACTATAAGTTACATAAAAGAAATATATATACAAAAAGCCCTTCTGAATTGTGTCAGAAGGGCTTTATCTTCCAGATGGTAGGCCAGGAAGGACTTGAACCCTCAACCTACGGTTTTGGAGACCGTCGCTCTGCCAGTTGAGCTACTGGCCTGTGTTACCAGAATTTAATGTACGATTTTTTCACATGATCGTCAACCCCCTGCTTATAAATTCCATCTCAGGGTGATAATTATTTCCCCCGCAACATCGTCATGGCCATCAAACGATCGCACATGGAGTCATTCAGACCCTGAGATCGGGAACACCTGGTTTTGCCTCTTGCACTTCCCGCCAGTCGAGATCGGGGACACCTAGTTTTGCCTCTTGACTTTCCGCCATCCTTCACTTTCCCCCTAAGGCAAAATCAGGTGTCCCCATAAATACTAAATATATCCAATCAATTTTTGTTTAACGGAATTGACCTTAATAGTGAGTGAGTTCAGTATCCCGCCGATGGACATAAATCCGACAATGCACACCCTCCACACATCGGCCTCTGGGATTTACAAACATTCCTGCCGTGCCTTATTAAATAAATATGGAACGGATACCGAAGCTTTTCGGGCACGATTTCCATCAAAATATAAAACGTCTGATCCCGCGTCGCTTTTTCACTCACGAGGCCGAGGCGCCTTGAAAGCCGATGGACATGCGTATCGACCGGAATGACAGGTTTGCCGAACGAAAAGACCAGCACACACGCGGCGGTTTTCACCCCGACATTCGGAAGCTTTGTCAATGTCTCAATGGCTTCGTCGATGGGGAGTTTTGAAATCGGATCGAGCGTGAATCTGCCGTAACGTGATTTTATTTCCCCGAGGATTTTTTTAATCGCCCTTGATTTCGTCTTGGCAAGCCCACCCACCCGTATGGCATTCTCGATTTTTTTTTGCGGGGCTGCAAGCACACCGTCCCAGGTTGGAAATTTATCAATGAGATTCCTGAACGCCCTGTCGCGGTTTATATCGTTCGTGTTCTGGCTCAAAACAGTAACGATAAGCTCCTCGACTCCCTCCTTTGGCCTGAACGGTTTAAACGGACCGTAAATTTTGTTGAGCCTCGTGTTGAGAGCACGTATACGCCTGGAATTGCCATTGATCCCGGTGAATTTTTTAATCTGGTCTTTTTTCATTCTTCGGCTACAAATACTGCATCCTGAGCTGACTGGATAAATGGATTGAGGTATTCATCAAAGTTGTGTTGAGGATCCATTTTCTCTCTCAGATAATTCACAAGAGCTAAGCCATCTGATGATCCTGATCTGGCGACGGTCATATACCCGAAGCAGAGAACCATAAGATCCGGTTCTGATTCCACTCCATCAATGATAGCGTAAGCTTCAATCAAGTGCCCATTATGCGCGAGAGCGACTGCATAATTAATCTCATAGAAATAAATCAATGGGAGTTCCTGATATGCAGTCAAGTACAATTCTTCCGCCTTAGAATAGTCGCCATCGTACATACACAACCACCCAAATTTTGTACAATATTTCGGATCGTTCGGCCAGAGTGAATGAGCTGATTCAAGCCATTTATACAACGTATCTTTGTTTACAAGCCCTGACATGGATGAATCATCTAAATAGCTCATTACAGTTAAATAAGCCTGTCTTAAATTAAAATCATAATCGCTGACATCCAACCCGGTTTCACACGCCTCAAGTGCGTTCTCAAAGTCACCAAGGACCAGATGAGCGTAGGTTTTTAACCTATAGGCTTCCAATTCATACGGGTTTAAATCAATCATCTTCTCGGCACATGCTATTGCCCCTGCCGGGTCGCCGGATGCCAGAAAATTAAATCCAATATAATCGAGGAAATAACTTGCATCGTCATAACTGTAATATCCAGGTATCGGATCAGGTCCGACGATTGATTGAGGGATATCGATTTCAAGTTCCCGGAGGATTTCACCTGCACCAATCTGGACCATCCCATCAATTGCATAGAAATTTGCAGACTCAAAATCACCAAGCACCCAGTCAAAATCTGTGTTCCATGTATAATATCTGGTAGAGTCAGGCCGTTCAGAATGGTACTTTTCAAGGAAAGCTCTGGCGTCAACCGGATCACCCTGCTCAAATTCCAGCCGGGCCCGGTATAGGTTGGTTCCCGAGTGATATACATCTATAAATCGCGGTTCCTGCAAATCTGTGCTTATGCTCTGATCGTACAGGTCAAGGGCAAGAGATGCGTCTCTGAAATTACGTTCCTTCATTGCAAATTCAAATTCAAGTCTGTTTAAACCCATACTCCGTGGAAATTCAGTCCGCAATTTCTTGAGCAGTACTATGGCATCAGTGAACTGCCAATCCTCAAGTTCAAGCTCTATCAGACTTGTATAACAGCTTGTTAAGAGTCCTGAAGTACGCTGGAAATTCAAGTCAAGCGGGGTAGGATTAAGGACTGCCTCGTAATCCTGTCTGGCATCGTCCAATCGGTGCATGGATGTGTAAATATTTCCGCGAATCCTTAAATGGCGAGGATCTCTCCACCCCTCAAGAAGTTGGTTTACTTCAACAAGTGCTTCATCATACCGACCTGCGTAAAATGCAAATTCACATTTACAATCTGGGTTATATCCCTCTATCATCTCACTGTGAGATTCAATCCGGTCGAGGATGTTTAATGCTTCATCATAATCTTCCGAATATAAAAAGAAGTAGAAATCTCCCTTCAACTGGTCAATTCTTTCCAAACTGTTCATTTTGGATATAGTTTCACAACCAGGGATTAGTATTATTGAGATCAGGATAATCAGAACAGCCGTACTTTTTACTGTTTTCATGTCTACCTCTCCCGGATAACTATATGATGTCAATTATCTCAATTCCGAATTCCCATAGCATCCTCAATCATATCATCAAATCCGCACATTTCATCAGCTCTTTCACTGTGATCCGAATTCCGGTACACAGCAAACCAGGCCATATCCATCGGAATTTCACCGCTCTCAAGAATTTCTCCAGCTTCCTCACACTTACCCGACTCCGCAAGCGCTACCGCATAATCAAGCGCGAATTCCACCACATGCGGCGAGTCCTCGTAAGCCAGTTTAAGGAGTTCGAATCGCCTGTCCGGTTCCTCACCCGCGATATCAAGAATTCGTGCGAGCAGGTGCGCGACATCGGGATCGTTTGGAAAATATTCATGCCGGTCTTCAACCCTCTCGAGAAGGTCGTCAAGCACGATTCGCGGATCGGGATCGGACGGGCCAACCGCATGTGGAGCGATTTCCGCGAGCCTGACATACCTTAAAGCAAGCTCCCTGTTGTACGGGGAGACAATCATTCCGCGTGCAGCCTCGTCGATAGCCAAATCGATATCCCCAGGGAATTCCCACACAGACGATAAAAGCCCGTACCCGCTTACCTGGTACGGATTGACCTCGAGCGCTTTACCCGCACAATCACGGGCTTCAAGCGTATTGCCACCCGCGATCGATGTAAGCCCGATTATCACTAATAGGGACGCGACCTCCGTATGGCGCATCGGTTCGCCAGCTTCCGTAACCAGGCTTTCATCATATTCAATCCCGATTTCATCAAGAATATCCCGCCCGCAGGATTTTACGATTCCCTCGATTGCGCTCGACCTCGCATAATCGTACCGGCCGGAATGAATCGCATAACCGGCCAGCCTTATAAAGCTTGATGTCAATCGCTGATTGGTCGAAGGCAGTCCCGCCAGGATTTCCAGCGCGCGGTTCACCTCGCCCCGTTCAAACATAAGTTCCGCGCGTTTCATCTGGACATTCGGATGGTGAAACCCAAGAGTTCCGCTTTGAATTACTCCGGGAACATTCGGCAGGCGTTCTATGATCTGTTCGGCCCTGATAAAATCACGGTCATGGATCGCCATCGAGAACATAGTGAACATATCGAAAATATCCGGATTTGGGTTCGACGTAATCTCGTTACCCACCAAAGTCGCAAGGTCAAAATCTCCCAGTTCCAGCGCGATCTCCCACATCGCAGCCTCTAAGTATGACGATCCTTCCCGCCGGGCAAGTCTCATTGTCTCAAGGTCCCGTTCAGCTCCTGCAAGATTACCCATCGAATTTAAAATTTCGCTTCGGAGTTCGAGAAGATCGTGATTGTATGGTCCCGGGTCCAGTGAATTCACCAGCTCCAGCGCCTCATCGTATATTCCAAGCCGGGTTTTAAGGAACGCTTCGGCATATGTGGCATAGAAATGATCGCCCCCGGGATGGTCTTTCAATGTTCCCAGAAGCTCTATAGCTTCCGCATAACGCCGTTCGTTGATTGCGTCGGCCACAAGAAGTACGATCTCATCGGGGTCGGGAAGTTCCTCTTCCGGATCCGGTTCTTCATAGCATCCAGAACATAAAAACGCCAGAACAGCAATCAAACCGAAAATAAACAGGTTATTCAGATATGACCGGATTGAAAAATTCCGCATGGCTGTTCTCCGGATCGAGATGAGCGTGTACGCGCGATGCAAATTCCTGGAGATTCGAGTCGGACCTAAGATCGGCTTCCTGTTCAAGAGCTGTTACCCAGGTAAGGTAAGGCGATCCGGGCGGGAGGCTGATTTCCACAATTCGCATAGCCTCGTCAAGCCTATCGTCACGCGCGAGCCAGTAAGCCAGGCGGAATGATGTCTCGCGTGTGGCTCCTGGAAGCGCCAGTGCCCGGGTGTACAAAGCAATTGCGCCACCGATATCCCCCTCGTACCCGGTAAGCTCCGCTCGTGCTGATTTATAGAATGGATTCAACGGGTACTCCGACTCATAATGGATTAGAAGTTTATCCAGGTCCTGTGTAAGTTCCTCAAGGTCCCATGGAATCTCGGTTTCTTCATCTGCCAGGGGTGAGAATTGCAGGATTCTCAATCGCGTTCGTACATCCGATGGTGGCGCGAAATTCAATGCTTTATCCAGGTTCTCAAACGAGGATTCGACTTTGAATTCAGAGATATCAACCGCCGCGAGCTGAAGATACGCGACATAATCGTAAGGATTTAATGCAACCGCTCGATCGGCAAGAAGTCTCGCGCGTTCCCTCAGGCCTGATCCAAGTTCCAGGGCCGACGCGCTGTCGAGAAGGTCGGCGACCGCGAACGATTTACCAACATGCGACGGGTACGTATCAGGCGATGCATCGAGCCATTGGACCGCTTCAAGGTCCTCGAACATTGACCTTAGATTTTGCCTGAATGAATCATACTCTCCTGTCTCAGCTTCCAGGCGAAGCAGGATCATCGCGATGTTGGAATCGAAGCCAATGTCTGTAATGAAATTCCTGGCGCGATCCAAAGCAACGGATATATTTCCACCAAGGTAATCTATATATATCTGCACCAGGACGTATAGAGGATCTGTCGGAATTAAAATACCGGTTGAGGAAGCAAGGACCTCTTCAAGTTTCGCTGGGTCTTCGGATCGCAACGCGCCAAGAATTTCAATCCGGATACTCAGTTGATCCGAATCATCAATTGTATTCAGACGTTCTCGCATTTCCCTGGCGTTCTGCCAGTTGCCAAGGTCGCTATAGAGCCGCGCCATTGCAAAAAGGATTTCAGGCGAAGACTGTTCCGCGTCCATTTCATGGAGCGAGAGGTAGTCGCGAAGCGCGTCCTCATAGCGGCATATGCCCCACAGAATTTCAGCCCTCAATCGAAGGAGATCGGGCCGGTCAGTATTAATTATGTATTGGGTAAGCCTGAGAAATGCTTCATCGAGGCGACCGAGTTCAAAGAGAAAACCGGCCCGTACAGGGTCGGCATCGTTGTAGGTCACTATCCCATTTTCGATACCCTGGTCCAGAAAGGATAAAGCATAGCGCGCGCCATCGCTCTCGTAGAGTTCAAATACCACCTGCCAGAGGACATCCGTGGTGATGGTCGACCAGTCGAATGGTTCCTCCGTGGCAAGGTCTTCGGTCTCAGCGGTCGTAATCCCGGTTGAATCGATTGATCCATCGCCATTACCGGTACTGCAGGCAGGGATAAATACTGTCAGTGCAACCGCAAGGATTAGATAAATTGTTCCGGTTTTTACTTTCGAGATAGTCATTTGGCTGGAAGGATTATAACCGGAATAATCCTGACTTCCTATTAAACGATTCAATTTCACACTAATATAGGAATGTAAATCCCGGGAACATGTTGATAAACACTATAAGGAATTTTGAAAATACATTAAAAAACTCACCATCAATCGCATTTGGATATGGTTAAAAGAGTCCTTGCGTCCTTGTAAGATCGGCATTCATAGATTAAAATTTATAGTGAACAGACAGGGATTTTATTTAATCACAATTTACTTGGTTTTACCTGATTAAGATTTTATTTCTCAAGTTGCCTGGGTGCAGACATGCGGCGTTGGGTTCTTTATCTAATCATCCTGGTATCCTTCCAGACAATCGCTTCCGAGAAAAATCGACCGGCAGGCCCTTATCCCCACGTCAAAAATATTATTGTTATTGCCGTCGACACGCTTGCCGCTCAGCACCTTGGATTCGTGGGTTACACGCGCGACACTTCTCCATTTATGGATGAACTCGCCCAAAGGTCGGTCGTCTTCAACAGGGCATATACACCCGAATCGAAAACAGAGCCGTCATTTACATCACTCCTGACCGGACTGCACCCGTCGACCCATGGAATTATAGAGAACGGATCGATGATCCCGGACGACATTCATTTCCTGACCGGAGATTTCAAAAAATCAGGTTTTCAAACGTGGGGAATCCCCGCCGCGAATGTCATACACGGACGGTTCGGATTCCAGAACGCTTTCGATTTCTACGCTCATGTACCGCCTGTCCCGATTACCGCTGGAAGGGTGATCGAGAAGCTTACGGGAATTCTTGAAAATTCTCCCCGCCCCACAGAACCGGAATTCTCAATTTCAGGCCCACCAATATTCCTGATGCTTCATTTCTTCGATCCGCATACTGAATTCACCCCTGCAGAAGAATACATGACAGAATTCACCGATCCGGATTACGACGGAATTGTGAACGGAACCTGGCAGCAGTTTGATTTATACAACCGGTACGAACTGGATTTCACCCAGGATGACATAAGGCACGCGATCGATCTTTACGATGCTGAAATCCGTACTTTTGACGATCGACTAAGGGAGCTGTTCGATCTCTTCGATTCAACCGGGCTTCTTGATAATTCGCTGATTGTCCTGACAGCGGATCATGGCGAAAACCTTGGAGAACATCATTTCTTCACGCACGGTCATCCATACGAAAAAGCCCTGAACATCCCTCTGCTCTTCCACTTCCCGGACGATATGTGGGCGGGAAAAAGGATCGATTCGCTCGTTGAAATCACTGACATTCTCCCCACCCTATTAGAAATCGCCGGAATTCAAGTGCCTGAAAATATCGACGGTCAATCCCTTATCACGCTGATTGATCCTGATATCCCGGGTGAATTTGTTGAAAGGGAATTCCTTTTCGCGATCGGAAACGCAACCACTGAGGAATCCCGAAAGAACCGGATTCCCGAGGGTAGCAGGACCTATGGCATATTCGACGGGACTCACCGTCTGACGGTTGAATTATTACCGGACGGGCAGGTTGAGTCCGGGGACGATCTATGGTTATACAATATCCGGATCGATCCCGGGGAGACTGATAATCTCCTGGACAGGAATAATGGCGTGTTTCAAATCCTCGCTCCCTTACTCGAACGGATGATCGCGGATTCACATACTGGTCATATCGTCGATCTCAACTCTGAAACCCTCACGATGTTACGCAGCCTCGGGTATCTGTCGAATGAATAAGACCAATCCTATTATTTAAATATTGATTCGACATCAGGGACTCTATCTTTTTGCCAGTCATAATCTCGAAGCATCCTGAACGCGTGGCGTCGACAAGCTGAGATCGTCGACAAGCTGAATTCGTCTGCTAATGTAGGGGAAAACCTCCGCTGATATCGGGGACACCTCTTTTCGCCCGTCGAAAAGCAGGTGTCCCCCTAGATTCTAAATATGTCCAATCAATTTTTGTTTAACAGGATTGGACTGAAAACCCCATCCGGAAGAACGTGGCAACCGGGA
Organism: Planctomycetota bacterium; assembly: GCA_030673355.1. Lineage (GTDB taxonomy): Bacteria > JAJVIF01 > JAJVIF01 > JAPKYR01 > JAPKYR01 > JAPKYR01. Next base: position 12,508 of record DAOVJF010000020.1, read on the forward strand.
TTAATGGTAAAAAAAACTCCAGGCATACCTGGAGATTTTAGTTTTATTTCTTTAACCGCATCATTCCATTTTGCTAAGGATCCAGTCACCGTCTTGTTTTACATATTCAAAGACTGTCACAATGCCTTCCGAATCTGTGATCGTTAAAGATGCAGTGTTACCGTCAAATTCAGAGACAGCAGCTTTAAGATCGTTCTCCTGCTCTTCTCCCATTACCATGTCACCCATCATTTCTTTCAATTCCTCTTCGGTGAACATCCCTACCATCTCTTCCATTCCACTGAAATTTTCCTCCCAGAGTTCCTCAGTGCAGAATGTCTTTGCTTTTTCAAAATCTAATTCCCCAAAGGCACCAAAAAATTCCACAATTACGGTTTCGAGCGGTCCGAATGCGAATGTACCGGCA
>DAOVJF010000578.1 GCA_030673355.1 Planctomycetota bacterium
AATAAACGGAAATCCTTTTAATCCCCAGGGTGACGGCTGCACCTTAATCGGTCCCGATGGTCCTGCCGACGCGATCTCATGGGGATATCCCCCTGCCCCGCCTGTAACAACAATTCCTTCCGGACTCCCACTGGAGCCCGATGCGGATTTCCTTCCCGATGCCAGCAAGCCTTTAAATCCCGACGATGTCTTCATTCGTGTTCCATCATCACTGGCAGATGAAATTCAAAATCCAGTCGGCTCAATTCACTGGGTCATTCGCGATGGAAACCAGTCGACATCCGGTGAACCAAATCCACCCCCCGGACCATGGATCATGCTCCCTGTTGACGGCACTACGATCGCATCCGGATTCAATCTCGCCGTTCGTGGACTCGAATGGGCGGAAAGTATCACGTTCCAGATTTCAACTGACGATCAATTTCTGGAAATTACGCTTGATGAAACGGTGTCGGATTTCTATCTTCCGGTTACCAGCCTTGAAGCCGGTGATTATTTCTGGAGGGTACGTGGAGGAAACGCCGACTGGAGCGTCTCTCAAACTTTTACTGTAGCTCCATACAATATCGACGACCTGATCGCTGCGGCACCCAAGGGACCGGATTCAAAGGCCGGCGGATCGCTGCTTGGGTTGCATAAAGTTCTGGGACTCCCGCATATCAAGCAATACAAGGACACCGACATGCTGTGCCTTGATGGATGCAGGATGAACGGTGCCTACGCGTGGGATGTCGCTCACCCGATGAGCACCCTGGCCGGCAAACATAATCCGAAATATTGCGTCCGTGCGAGCCTTGCAATGATCGCCGGGCAGTACGGGAATATACTCAGCCAGGACCGTATCAGTTATTACATCAACGAGGAAGTCGGCACGAACGGATCAAGTTCTGTACTGACCGGAAATATCGGTAACCCGTTCAGCGATCTCGGGCACGGCAGGGGTTCCGACCAGATTGACTGCCAGCGTGCCCTCGAGTGGATCTACGGTACCGCAAAAGGGACAAGCGAGTGGTGGACCAACGCACCCGATAAATTTTATAATTCATCCCCCGCGATGGACAGCATCCTGGAATTTATCGATGATGACCGGCCCTGTGTACGAGTGACGGCAAAGCACGCGACGGTAATCGACGGTTACGCGGTTATTCCAAACGATCCGGGACCGCCGGAAGCGTATGTTCATGTACTCGATCCATGGTACCTGGGACCGACCGCCCAGATGTGGCTGTTGTTTCAGCCGTCGCTTTGCATAAGTTTAATTATGCCTCCAACAACCGGACGGCAGATAAGGAGCGATGAGGATTCACTCATGCAGGACTCCGACGCGGACGGCATTAACGATTTCGATGAGATCAACAGGCTGCATACCGATCCGAACAACCAGGACAGCGATGACGATGGTGTTTACGACAGAGAGGACATGCTCGGGTACCTGTTCGATCCGTCAGGAGACTATAACCTCCGTGAAAGGGATTTCGATAACGACGGCGTACCGAAGGAACTCGATCCCGATTCCGACAGGGCATCGAACAACGGGGCTAATGACGGATGCGAGGACATGGACCATAATGGCTTTTTCGCCGAAACGGGTACTGAAACCGACTGTTTTTATTCCGATGACGATTTCTCTATCATGAATCCCGAATGTTACAGGGGTTTTATCAAGACCAATAGCTACTGTTATGAAGTGTGTGATGACTGCATCCTTGAGTTTCACTGGTGGGAGACGATCATCATCGAAGCTGGCGAACC
>DAOVJF010000503.1 GCA_030673355.1 Planctomycetota bacterium
TACCTTCCTGCTCGGCGCCGCAGATCGCCATATGATCGTTCGCACGCTGGCCGTATCCAAACATGCAGACGGCGTCCATGACCCGGTTGTTAATATATTCCGGCGGTTCTCCTCCAACCGGCACAAAGTAATGACTGTCGACTAAACTCGATGGCAACTGGTAATGCAGCGTGAACAGGTTCGGTGGATTATCAATAACAGCGAGCATGTAGCCATTGGGTGAGATGTCGACATAATCGCACTCGGGTCCGAGCGTGTAAACGGTATTTTTCTTGTACCACTCCGAATGCCACCATCGCCTTATGACTCCCTGTTCGTAAAGGACCCATACATCGCCGCTCTGGTGGTCGATCGCGACATCGTATGCTTTCCAGGCACCATCGCCGACATCGATGTTCTTACTTTGCTTAAATGTAATCGAAAAATCAAAAGTATGAATAATGGATGCCCCGCTCGGCGTACCCACCCACATCCGCGCCCTCATTCCTTCGGGGTTAAAAGTAAAATACTTAACCGGACGGATCGAGGATCCCTCATCGATTTCATCGCCCGGACCATCAAACGTTCCGTCGTTATTGAAATCCCATTTGAATACCAGGTTACTGTTGTTCGGATTGGCGGGATCGTAAGATGCGGACGCGTCAAACTCGACCCTTGTCCCGCAGTCCCAGCCTTCCGCCGGCATCACCGGGGACACGATCTGCACATTGGCTACAGGTTCGGGACCAGTGGGAGTTGTAGTTCCACCACCCGAGCAACCGGCCATCATGACCACGGCACTTACGATTACAAAGATGATCGATAACGTTTTCAGCATTACTGACCTCCAGATGAGAAAGATGATATCCAGCCTGTGGAGCTTGCCGGATTTCCAGTGCAGTAAGTATAAAGCATTTTTTTAAATCAAATACAATCCCGTGACGTGGTCGGGACGATTGGATGGGTTTTCATCAGAGCACTAAAATCTACGATCCAGAGCTGAACCCGCAAATGGAGTATTCGTCAGATTCAGCCAACGCAGCCGTGGCAGATTCTCGATAGGACTGATATCGTCGATGGTGCAACTCTGTAAGGACAAAAATTCGAGATTGGTCAGGTTGGCAAGAGGGCTGATATCTGAAATATGGGGACTGTCGAGATAGAGTTCGGTCAGGTTCCGCATCTCGCCAATTCGTGAGATATCGCTGAAATCATTATGCATCAGGTTCAGGACGTCCAGGTTCGTGCAGAGTTGAATGCCCTCGACGCTCCTGATATTCCTGTCCGGTAATTCAAGTTTTGTAAGCGATTGAAGGTCTTCAAGAGTCAATACGCTACCCGGCTTACCCAGTTTTTCGAGTAAGCCGCGTTCCAGGTTTCTATCAAGTACCAGACCGCTTCCGCTTGAGCAACTGTTGCACAGAAGACATGGGACTAGCAGAAATGCCGTTAGCAGGAAGACTCCGGGTGAGATAAAATGGATTGGTGGGAATTTTTTCATTCCATCACCTGCAAAGGTTTAGTAACCAGGGACCTGATATTATCATTTTTTTGCATTGGAATACGGGCACCCGGATCAAATCGGGAGGAGAATCAAGTGTTGCAGGGATACGAAAAAACCAAAACAAACGCATGAGCAACGGCATCCAAACCTGCGCGGGACTCGCAGGGAACGAGATTCCATGTGCCGGAGTCACATGCCACGAATCTTGTGCAGAATGCACAAGCGACTGAAGATCATGCGCAGAATGCACATGTTACAGGATGTCAAACACTGCAATATTGATTGTTTGTTGCGAAATCACATTCATTTATGTATCATATCTGTACAATTTAAACTAATTGGAAAGGTATGCTGGTGAAGTTGCTTTACATCTTCCACCAAGCTTTACATCTTCCACCAAGCTTTACATCTTCCACCAAGCTTTGCAGCAAGAAAGGAGCCAGTCATGAAAAAGTACACTCCCTGGATTTTAATGATCATCCCGATCTATTTCGCGATTGTCGTATGCTGTACGCCATCCCTTCATCCCATTTATACAGAAGAGGACATCATCTTCGATCCGGCATTGATCGGAACCTGGAGCGGTGATGCTTCAGAAGAGACCTGGGAATTCGCTCAACACGATGCGGTCGACGATGCCTACGTTTTAATTTACACAGATGAAGATGGTGATTCCGGGAATTTCCTGACCCGTCTGGTAGAGATAGGGGATTACATGTTCCTGGACTTATTACCGGCGGGGGAAGAGAGCGGCGATAATGGGGTCGGGGAGATCAGCGATATTCTGATGGTACCGATGCATGGATTCATCCTGGTTGATCAAATAGAACCGTCATTAAATTACCGGATCATGGATGATGACTGGATTGCAGATTACCTCGAGCAAAATCCAGGTGTGCTGAAGCATGAACTTGAGACTGAGAATTATTCAAACGAAGCCAGGCTACTGCTTACAGCGTCGACTGAGGATATGCAGGCTTTCCTGATCGA
>DAOVJF010000123.1 GCA_030673355.1 Planctomycetota bacterium
AATCAAACCCCAGAAATTTCTTTAGAAAAATACAAAAATATTGAAAAGCGTAGTGATAATCAAAATCAAAATATGACTGTTGCTGTTGCGATAACCTGTAATGATGGTATTGTTTTTGCATGTGATAGTTTGGCTACCTTTGGACGTGGAGTGCCAGTTTCAAGACACACAAATAAGATTCATATTGTAGAACATCCTGGACTATTTCAGCCCATAGCCTTGCTTGGTGCTGGGGCAACAGCATTTGTCGATAAGTTCATTGACCGAGCGAAAAGAGAAGTAATTGGATTAGCCCATAAGCAACTTAAGCGCAAGCTAGATATCATTGATTTTTGTGAGAGGGTTTGTGAGCCAGTGGTGGCGATTCTGTTTAAAGAATATTTGATCGATCGAACAAATTTCCTAGGGATACCTTTAAATGAGTTTTCTCTGAATATGATCGTGGCAGGTATAACGAAGGATGGGGATCTTAGATCTTATACTGTGCACAATACTGGCTTAACCGAATCTATAGAGCAATATGGAACCATTGGTAGCGGTGCTGCTTACGCCGAGTTATTTTTAAGGGAATTAGTTCCAGATTCTAACGATATTAGTGTAAATGATGCGTCATGCTTAGCAGTATATGCAATCAAGGGTGTAGAGATTATGGATCCTTACGTTGGTGGCAAAACTAACGTCTGTATTTTGAAAAAAAAGAGTGGGAAGCTTGGAATTAAGCCATTGGCTAAATCCAAGAATCCAAAAAACGCAAAAGATAAAATGGAGAAAGTTTTTAAAAAGATCGGTGATAATATGCGATCTTTATTACCCAGGAATAAAAAAACCAGTAAAAAGGTATGAGACGATGACAGCTAAATCTGAAAAAAAACAAGGTATTCTTCTGAAAACTGCTCGTTATTTGTATATAAACAGATTTGCAAATGAAGTTGTACAGGCTGAAAAAGACTCGACAAGTCAAGAGAAAAAACCAGTTGCTAGGAAAATTTTAGCACGTAAAAAAAGATAGATTTTAATTTAAGCTTTATTATTCATGCATTTTTGTAATCCGGTCAATTTGCTATATTAGCCAACTCCCGTACACCTTGTATCCCGTCGCATTATTGGTATACTCAAAGCCTGTTTCAACCATTCCAGCTTCAGGAGGTCTCTTCATGTATCACTTCACAGGTGGCACTGTCTACCTCGAAAACGGTTTTAAATCAAACATCGACGTTATCACAAAGGGAAAGCGTATCCAAAGCGTCGGGACAAACCTTAAAACCCCGAAAGGCGCGAAAGTTGTCAAACTTAAGCGCGGACAATTTCTCGCGCCCGGTTTAATCGACGCCCACTGCCATCTTGGGCTATTTGAAGACGGGGTTGGGATGATTGGAAGTCATGCAAACGAATATGGTGATTACAACACAGCCTATGTCCGCTCGATGGACGCGATCTTCCCGAAGGACATGGCTTTCGAGGACGCCCGTAAAGGCGGAGTGATAGCGGTTGGTTCGTTTCCCGGTTCCGCAAACCTGTTTGGTGGTGTCTGTTCCGTAATTAGGACCTATGGCGATACCCTTGAGGAAATGCTCATCGATGGTTACCACGGCATGAAAATGGCGCTCGGTGAAAATCCGTTCAGGGTTGGGCAATCGTTGAATAAAGCCCCGCACACCCGTATGGCGAACGCTGGCCTCATACGGAAAACTCTGATCGAGGTCCAGAATTATATCGAGAAACGCGACAAGGCCAAAAAACCGGTAAAAAAACCAAAGGGCAGGGGAAAGAAAAAGAATGAGGACAAGCAGTTTGATCGCGACCTTGGAAAAGAACATCTCGCGATGATGCTCGAACGAAAATTCCCGGCACGATGGCATGTCCACCGCCGCGATGACATCGAAACCGCGATTCGACTCTCTGAGGAATTCAAATTCGACATTGTTCTTGATCATTGCACCGAAGGCTGGTTGATTCCGGATATGATCGCAAAGCGTGGATTAACAGCGATAATCGGTCCGATGGACACCGCACGGGTGAAGTACGAGTTAAGGCATCGCGAGGAGCATGCGCCGCATGTCCTTCATGAAGCCGGAGTCAATGTCTGCCTCATGACCGACCATCCGGTCATGCCGATCAATCATCTCAGGCTTTGCGGCGCGATGAGTGTGCGCGGTGGATGTACCGACAACGAAGCGATGAAAATGATGACGAGCAATCCCGCGAAGCTTTTGAATATCGATAAGGATTACGGGGCGATCAAAAAAGGCAGGCTCGCATGTCTTGCGGTTTATTCAGGGCATCCGCTTGATATGCGAACGCAGGTCGACCATGTCTGGATCGAAGGCGAGCAGTATTGTTGATTCAAGATTGTTGTTATTGAGCGTGCAACCCTTTGCTGGTTCCATTCGTCTAGTATACTAAGTGATATTAAAAACCGCTTAGGAGGACTGTATGCTTAAAAAACTTCACCTGATCTACTTTGTGGCCATAACTATTTTTTTAATTGGAATTCCCCAGCAATCTATAGCACAGGACGAGATCAAGGACGCTGCTTTTGAAGCGGTAATCGAAAATGATTCAGCATCTTTGGAATCGCTTCTCGATGAGATCGAAAATCCTGATTCTCTGATCTACGAAAACCATGAAACCCTCCTCATGCTTGCATCCAGGTTGGGCAATATCGAAGTTATGAGCCTTCTTCTCTCTGAAGAAGCGGACCCGAATCTTACGAATAACGATGGAAACCATGCTTTAATTCTTGCCACCCTGGGAAACCAACCTGAAGCGGTGCAGTTGCTGATCGATGAAGGTGCAAATCTGGAACTCAAAAACCACACCCTGGCTACTGCATTATGGCTGGCAGCCGACATCGAACTCGGTGAAGCGGTCGATATCCTGATTGAAGCGGGTGCGGATCTTGAAGCAAAAAATGAAAACGGTTATACCCCGCTGATGCGAGTAAGTGCTCCCGCAGCCCCCGATGTTGCAGAAGCACTAATTAACGCGGGAGCCGATGTCAACGGTTCCGATAACATGCGCCGTAATATGATCTTCCATGGGGCTTCGAACAATAATTTAACGTACACAGAATTCTGGCTTGAACATGGCACGAATCCCGACATAGAAGATCTGGACGGCTGGAGCCCGTTGGCGAGAGCCATCAGCAGGGATTACGTGGAAATAACACAACTGCTTCTCGATAATGGCGCTGACCCGAATGGCCGGAGCAGCGATCGCCAGTGTGCACTCAGTTTTGCATCGGCAGCAGGACACCTTGATATCGTTCGGGAACTCATTTCACTGGGTGCAAATCCTGATATCTACAATATTAACGGAGTCACTGCAATAATGCGGGTCAAGGAAGGCAGGAGTATTGAAATACTGGAAGCGTTGATCGATGCTGGAACACAAATTGATTTTCGGGACAATTTAAACCGTACTGCACTCTGGCATACAGTACATAACGGATGGGCTGATGGTGGACGTATCCTGCTTTCTGCTGGAGCAGACCCGGACATGGCAGAAGACACAAGCAGTGGTGGTTTAAGTCCAAGGAAAATCGCATATGAACGTGGCCAGACAGGAATGTCCATTGTCTTCGTCGCCCATGATAATGGTGTGGATGTCTTAACGGAAAAGTCAAAGGAGGAATACCTGGCTGAAACTATCGATGCAACGGGACTTACCGCAACCGAACTCCTTCACCAGCCATTCGCCGACTGTGTTCGAATGAACAACCTTGATGCGGTTCGGTTCTATCTGGAAGTCGATGTAAATCCGAGCCAGATCTATTTGAATCGTGAAGCGAACCTGCTTTGCCTTGCAGCGCAGGAAGGGCATTTGGATATGGTCCACGAATTACTGGAGGCCGGAGTCGATCCGAATGAAACTGATGATGAAGGCTGGCCACCTATTTTTTATGCAATAGAACACTGGCAGGCTGGAACCGCTCAGGCGTTGATCGATGGTGGCTACGATGTAAATTATGCACTCGAAGTTCCCAGGATCGAGGAAGGCTGGTATGACACGAATTTCTGGGAGTACGACTGGGGCATGACCGCTCTTCATCTCGCATGCAAGAAACCTAACGGAGACATAATGCGTGCCCTGATTCGTGCCGGCGCGGATGTCAATGTGTTTGACTGGGATGATAGAACACCCCTTGTCTACTGTTCGGATGCCGGATCATTCGACATGGTTCGGGACCTGGTAGAAGCTGGTGCTGATATTGACCTTGAGGCTTCCTGGGCACTTCTCACGGCTGTCAGGTATGAACATGCGCCAATTGTCCGTTATCTCCTCGAACAGGGCGCGAATCCCAATATTGAAAGTACCACCCGTGGAAATCCATTGATTGTAATGGCAGCCATGGACGGTAATAGCGAGATAGTAAATATCCTGATTGAATTTAACACGGAACTTGACCTTTCCGGAAGGCATGGCATAACAGCGTTAATGTACGCTGCCGGACGTGGTTACATAGACATGGTGCGGGCGCTACTCGACAATGGTGCGGATTATTCACTTCACTCACAGGATGGAGCTACCGCACTGGCCTATGCTCGGGGACATGACCAGGAGGAAATCATCAATCTGCTCAGTGAATATATGGAACAGCCAATTGAATCGGGTGACCATGCGCCCTGGTCACCAGTTATGGATTACACATTTGCTGATCAGATCTTGTATAACACTGAATTTAACCTGGATGAATGGCTGGATATGGGAATCGATCCGGATGCGGTGGACGATGAAGGTCTTCCGGCAATTATGGTGGCGACCATTGAAAATAAAATCGAACTCGTCCAGGGGCTTCTGGACGCTGGTGCTGATCCGAATGCAACATCCCCGGATGGCTCAACTGCATTAATGTATGCTGCCGCGTTCGATTATCCGGAAATTGCCAGGATTCTTCTGGATTCAGGATCGAACCCAAATATGGTGCGTGATGGAGATGATTCAAACGCCCTGTACCTTGCCTGTGATTCAGGTGCTGTCGATATTGTCAGGATGCTTATCGATGCTGGTGTGATAATAGACTTTGTGATCGGAGACCAGAGCGATATGGATTTAACATCTCCAATTTACAGGGCGTCCAGAAATAACTACCGCGAGATTGTCGTCATGCTTCTTGAAGCAGGAGCCGATCCGGATGCGGGATTCAGGCAGTACAGATCGCCACTCATTAATGCGTGTGGTCGTGGTGATGCTGAAATGTTCGAATTGCTGATTGAAGCAGGAGCCGACGTGAATCGCCACGATCACAACGGTATTACACCCTTAATAATAGCCTCCAAGTTTAATTTCCCGGTACTGGTCTCACGCCTTATAGAATTAGGGGCTGATGTACATGTTGCATCGGATGAATATTATCAAACTGCCCTGACCGCTGCGGCTGCAAGGAACAACACTCAGGTTATGGGTATGCTCCTCGATGCCGGTGCGGGTATCGAAGCTCTCGATTACGAAAATTGGACCCCTCTGATGTTTGCCATTAGCTGGGGGCAAGAAGATGCAGTCAGGTTACTTATAGACAGGGGGGCAAACGTTCATGCGAAAGACATCTACGGCCGTTCAACAATCGATATCGCCAATAATGCCGCTCGATGGAACATAGCCCAGATTCTCCGCGATGCTAGTGCAAGTTAGTTCCTTACAGAAATTACAAATTTTACCTAATACAAAATAGGGAGCCAACCGGCTCCCTTATTTATATATTTCAAACTAGTGTCAGCTTGTTATCAAGGATCGATTTCGATCATGATTAACTGGTTGTTTCCTGCCCGTAGAATGACTGAAATAAATCCACATGGCGGGGGAACGTAGTTAGGATGCTCCGCTGCAGCAAGTGCAAGTTCCAGAGCCGGTCCGGTGATATTTTTATCATCCGTGTGGTACCAGATGGCATCCTGAACCTGATTATTTGTGTACCCGTTTCTGTTATTGAGGATCCAGTCGATGATATTCCAATCGGTATCAAATCTTGGATCATCCGGGAATAAGTCCGGTGAAGTGGATGGGTAAACCTCGACGCAGTAATATTTTGTGCCTGGTGTCATATAATGGAACAGGTCTACACACCAGCCGCGATACGGTTCGCCTTCGTCATAACCCAGCCTGTAGAGTTCTTCCAGGTCACCGAGTCCGTCCAGAATGTTAGTGTCCCAGTATGAATTGGCGCCTGGGTAACCGGATTGGATGGTTATGCAGTTTGGATCCGGGACCGGTATGCCTTTCTGCAGGCCATACGTGAAGTACATGGCCCAGCCACGGTCATCCGTGAACTCTGTGCCATCGCCCCATCCTGTCTCTTCCTGTGTGACATTACCTTCACTGTCGTGTAACTGGGCTACAACGTGGACAGCAAGGTATACTTCTTCGGTGCAGGGTGGGAATTCGCTTAATGAAATTGCAGATTCGATATCATAATCGAACTGGCCGACTTTCGGCAGCCCCTTCTTCGTAGTGGGAATCTCGTCGAGGCTGGTGTACGCTGCCACGTGAGTTTCAGTTATCACCCAGCCCTCTAAAGTCGCTTCGGCATGGACATATAGATAGTCGCTGTCATTTGTCACAGTGACCATCCCAATCACCAGGTTTTGACCTGCGATCAGGTCGGTTGTGTATTGGGTGCCATACCAGAATTCTGCAATGACGTCTGCGGTCCTTGCATCGTCATTTGTTCCCGATGGTGCCACCGGGCCTGTTGAACTTGAACAGGCACTGAATGAAACCAGCAGTAAGGAAACAATTACTGACATACTGAATTTATGCATTTTTTTAATGCCTCCTTGGTTTTAAAAAACCGGATAGCCAATTATAGTAGGTGAAAGAAATCAGTGCGTCAAGCGATATAAGGTGAAAAATAGAATTATGGTACTTATTTACCAAATTCATTACGTCTTATAATTATTTATTTGTGAAATTAATAACAAAGTATATACGATGGCTCTTCCGGGGACATTGATTTTCCCAAGCCTCAATGCCAGCATTCATTTCCACGTCGAACGTGCTTGTCGACGATTTTTTACTAATAACAATAAAAACCGCGTGGCGTCTACCTAATCGGGTGCCGTTGACAAGCTCAGTGAGACATCTTCATCCCCCAAGCCTCGAAAATTCTCCGTGTCGAACGTGCTTGTCGACGTACATCAATGCTCAATATATCCATTCAATTTTTGTTTAACGGAATTGTCTTATCCCCTGTACTTCCTTGTTCTCGAAGCCCTTCTTTTTAGCTTTGCCTGCC
>DAOVJF010000310.1 GCA_030673355.1 Planctomycetota bacterium
CGATGATGATATTTCGTATGGTGAAATTTACCAATATCCTGAAATGACAGGAAACGACCCCACCACGGAATACCTTCGTGACGGCTCCGGCCGTATGGGTGATGGTCAGGACCTCTGGGACGGTACATGGAGGGTGTTCACAAATCCCAAGGACCTGCTTGCTAACTTCCGGGGGGTAAATCCAGGTGTTGGAGATGAGTTAACACCTGGGAACTTTGCTACGCTGAACCAGAGGGTAACTTTCTATTCAATGGATACTGAGCATACGGCTGACCCTGACCATATTCGCACAAACAGTAGTGGGTTCTTCGGGGCACTTGATGTCAGGCTCAATGTCCAGAAAATGGCGCAGAGCGATAACCCATCAACTCTCTGGCAGGATGAAAGTGCGTTATGGGGAATTTTACGGAGGGAGATCGGCAGTAGTCGTGCGCAGAGTATTTTAAACTGGCGTGACGGCCTTGTGGACCTTAATGGTGACGGTGATCTCCTGGATGAATTCATCGAGCAACCTGTCGCGATTGAAAGGTACGATCCGAGCCAGGAAGGTTACGAGGATTTGGATAATTTCCCTGTCAGCACAATAACTTACCGGGAGCGAAACCATTCCAACTTCCAGGATCCACTTCTCGATCCCCAGTTTATCGATCCCGACTACCTGAATATCAGGAACCTCGGGGATATGATCACGATCCCGATGAGTTTCAATTCGGGGATGATTGCTTACTCAACGGCAAACACCCCCGGGCAGCTTCCCGACCTGGTGATTAAAACCGAGAATAACCAGGACCCGGACGGTGTGGCTATAACGGTCCCGGACAGGGTGTATCCTGATTTCTCCAACACCGGGTCTGAAATAGCGTATGACGATCAGACTGAAGTTTACCGAAACGATCTCATGCTATCGAATGAGCAGTCAATCCAGAATGACCGGAAGCACCCTTCATGGGGGCCCGGCGACGGAACGATCTGCTATTACGATCTTGATGATGATATTCACCTGTATGATTTCGCGGCTGATACTGATATCGAAGTACTCCCTGATGCCGGGATGCCGCCGGATATTACTGATACTACGACACTTACAAATTTCTGGGGTGTGTGGAACTCCAATAATCTTATCGGTAATGCGATATTCGAGATGGGCAGTCCCGATATCTCCCCATCGGGGGGTAATAACGAGATTGCATTCTCCCAGGTAGCAACTATCGGGGACGAATTCCTGGACCCGGACGTTGCGTACAATATTGTGAGTGTCCGGACCGATGGGTCATCACTTGATTTACTCACCGACAATGAGGTGGGCACATTCGATTACGCGCCGGATTTCTCACCGGATGGCAATGATATTGTGTTCACAAAAACGACATATCATCCCCAGGGATTTGGTATAACCCTGACCCTTGATGGTATTACATTCACTAATCTCTATGAAATGAGCCGGACAGGCGGGAATCCCAATCCGATGGTTAACTGGTTTCAATTTCCTGTAAACTCACAGAATGTGGATGACGGCTATGTTACATGGCATCATGAAGATCCGAATGATAACTCAACCCCAAGAATCTTCCATATACATCAGCCAATGTTCCCAAGCTATTCGCCGGACGGGGACGAGATAATTTTCATGGACCTGCTGGTTTCAATAAGAGCGCTTCCAAATGGTAACTTCAACGCTTATGGTACCGAGGTTGAGTTATATAAAATCGACGCTGGTACAACTATGGGATTGTGGAACCAGGTTACATCCCGGGTCACCAATCCGCCTACCCCCGGTGTTTACGAAATTTTCCCGGACTGGGGTGTCGGGAAAGTACAGCTTGCATACCAGAATAATACCGACTTCGGCACACTCAGGGGAAGAGCGGTCGACATGTCAACGGCAAGCCAGGCAACAACGGACACGGACAATGGCGGTGTGTTCACCGAACAGGATCGTGAGTGGATCGCCACTGACATTCAGAATGCGTCCCTCGCGCTTCGGAAGTCGATTGGATTCGGAGCTGACGATCAGAACTGGCTGTTGAAAGATTTACCGTCAGTACCTGAACATGTTGTAGACGTGCTTGAGGTAATCGGCGATATCATCTGCTTCCGTGACCCGTACGTTACTTATGATCCCAGGTATAGCGGCACGGACCCGTTTGCAGGGATCATGGTCCCGCCTCTCCAGGCATATCCAGGCAGGGTGAATATCAATACGGCGTCGAGACCGGTATTAAGATCGTTGTTCCTGATGATGTTCCAGGGTCCCGAGCAGGATATCGATAATTCTAATGATGTTAACGGTCCGCACCCCAGAGTGGGCAGCGGTTTGACAAGCAATTATCTGAACCTCAGGACGAGTGCCACAAACGACTATGACAGGTTCATGGCGATGATGATTGCGGACAATTACGCTCACCAGGTGTGCGAATACAGACGATGGGTTTATAACAACCAGGGCCATCTTGGGATCACGGATGAGACAGTCCCAAGTAATTTACCAATATACGAAACTGCTTTCCAGAATGACGCGATCTTTACAAGTCATTATCGAAATTACAGGGCGAACCCGTTTTACCCGTTGGTGGATACCGATAATGACCCAAGTAACGACCCGGATATTTTAAGATCCAGTCCCGATCCGCCTTTCAGGTCAATCGCCGATCTCTTCAAGGTCATGGTCTATGACGATGATACATTCGGTGAGGACTGGACTTATGAGGGAATCGGGTCTGCCGCGGGACCTGCTTCCGGAGACCTTCCAAGGGCTTATGATTCCGATGGTAACCCGACAGGATCACTGAACGTCCTCGATGTTTTCGGTCCGATTTATAATGCATCCGATGAGAGAACCTGCACGCATCCCGATGACGGCGGCCACCTTGCCGGCGGTACGATGTACGGGTTCAGTGCACGAGTGGATAACGACTTCGATACTTCGGTGAATCCGACTTACAATAATTTCTACGAGCATCAGATGTTCAGGCTGTTCTCCGCGGATGATTTCAGGAGGATCGCACCGTTAATAACCACTCGTACCTATAATTACCGGATTGAAAGTCGCGGTGTTCTCAGGATAGCGTCGGGTGCCGCCAGGACGGATATCCATCGGGATAAAATCTGGATCATCACAACCAACACCGATGCGGCTTTCGGTGGAAGGTTGCAACCCTCGCTGGATATTACAAACGCTTTCGATTCGAGTTACACAGCCCAGAATCGTGGAGACGATGAATATTACGTGGTGTATTTCGAGGAAACACCGCAGAGCGGGCTGGCAATAACACGGGGAAATTTTGTACCGGATTGATAACTGAGAATGATTTCATGAAACCGGGGTACTGGTGTATCCCGGTTTTTTTTATAACCTTAATAAAATAAGACGATTGAAAATAATTCGGGACGATATCAGGGCAGGCGGGACGATAAGGGGAACTTAAGGCTCCACACTATTCTGCGAAAATCCAAAATAGAAGTGAATTGCCATTCATTTGAGTGCCTGGGACTGGCTGAATCTGACTCCAAATCCGGACTGAACCTATTTCAACTGACCAGCGTCATAAGCACACTGGGGGAAGTATGGATGGAGGAGAGAGATAACCTCCCGAACATCATATTTTAACCCAAAGTAAGCGGTGAGTTAACTTGACTTTCACCTACCGCACAACTATCATGATCACTTTGGTATTGCTTATTTATAATGTATTTTTTCGCGTTTCAAACGTGGGAATTTTTTATCTATTATCCATGTTTTCCAGGAGGAAATCTTTGTGATAACTGGAAGCAGCTTTTTGACTAGGCTTCTTGGTATAGCCTTAGCCTGTTCAATAATAACGGTTGTAACTGTGATGGCACCGGGCCACGCAGATGCTGGTTGCCGGCTGGCGGGTGTTGATATCATCACCGATACAGCCGGAGAATCGGTAGTACTGTCGGTGGAAGGCACACCCGAATATCAGGTCGTTCCGCTTGGTGACAATACCGGGCTGGCAATTGTCCTGGCTGATTGTGAGCTAATCGACGGGTTCAAACTTCCCGAACTTGAGCCGGGATCGGTTATCAGGCTGATAGAGTATCGACTGACCCTTCTTGCCGGTACCCAGAGTGTGGAGCTGATTATCCACATGCTGGATGGTGCCTACGAGGGGTATAACGTCGACAATTCTGAGCCTGGTATCATGAAACTCGGGCTTGCCCCGGAGATCGAAGTGCCGGTAATAGACCCTGAACCGGTCCCAGCAAGTGAGGTTGTAGAGGATCTTGAGGTCATGTGGTACGGACCGAGGGAGGGCGATCCGGATGCTATCTTCCGTGTCGAGTCAATCGATCTGGAGACTAGTGGTGATGCCGAGGTGGTGAGGATTACACTGGATCAACCTGCCACACCGAGTATTC
>DAOVJF010000620.1 GCA_030673355.1 Planctomycetota bacterium
ACTTGAGGCCACCGCCGCGGTTCCCGCCCCGATGAATTTCTTTGACAGTACAATCCAGATGGGCCCAGCGGTCGTGATGCGTGGTGATAAACGGAGTATCGAGTATTACGAAACTCTACTTGCCGAGTTGAATGGCTGTATCGAGAAGGGAATCGGCAGTGTTGCGGGGGAGAAATACCGCCTGTACTGGGACGGCATGCCTATCTGGGGTAAATTAAGGTCGAATTCGGAGCAGTTCGCATCGCTGAAAAGCTCTGTGGTGGCATCGACATATTGCAACAGTTGGATTTTCGACGCGTTTGATGCGGAGGACCCATTCAACAGCATGGCGCGAGCGTACACCGAGCTGTTTATCGTACGGTCCGACGAGTGGAAGGAATCATACTTCAGGAAAATGGTCGATCTTTATAAAATTGACGGTATGATCTATCACGACGCGAAGACGTGTCCGGCAAATTCCAACTGCCGATATGGCCTTCACGAGAGATTTGGAAAAGAGAGCGGGATTCCATATATTGTCATCCAGGCTGATTTGAACGATCTGAGGTGTTATTCGGAAGAGCAGACGAAGACGAATATAGAAGCGTTTATCGAGCAGCTTGAGGAAGGTTGAATTGATAAATTAAAATCATGACGAATGAAAAAATATTTTGCGGCGTCGATGTGGGCGCATCTGCCACCAAGGTAGTAATTTTAAACCAAAGCGGGGAACTTCTCGGATACAAGGTCGAACGTACCGGAGCGGAAGGACCGAAGGTAGCAAGGGGATGCCGGGACGCGATCTTTCAGGAACTTGGTCTGGAAGCCGATGCGGTTACAGTGACAGTTTCGACAGGATACGCGCGCGATGATATCCCGTTCGCGGATGAAAAGCGTACTGAAATTACCTGTCACAGCAAAGGATGCCTTCAAGCTTATCCAGGGCCGATAACAGTTGTCGATATCGGCGGTCAGGACAATAAAATTATCAACCTGGATGAAAATGGCAAACGGATCGGGTTTAAGCTCAATCGAAAATGCGCGGCGGGGACGGGAGCATTTCTCGAAGAGATCGCCCTCTTGTTGAATGTTCCGATTGAGGAAATAAACGATCTCGCGGAGAAGTCGGAAACACCGGTGAAGCTGGGAAGTTTCTGCACGGTTTTCGCCAAGACCGAGATTCTGACTAATTTTCGCCGGGGGGACAGGGTTCCGGATATTATAGCGGGAGCGTTTGAATCGGTAGCGAGGAGGATAGTCGAGATGGACCCGCTGGATGGAAATATCGTGCTTACGGGCGGGGTGGTCGCGCATAATCCATATATTGTCGGGATTTTCGAGAGTATGCTTGGAAAAGAAATTCACACGCCGCCAAAACCACAGTTGACTGGGGCAAT
>DAOVJF010000290.1 GCA_030673355.1 Planctomycetota bacterium
CCCGATTCCAAAGTGAAAGATAACGCGCTGGAAGTAGCTCTCGACTGGCTCGCGTCCGGTCTCGATCCCGAAAGAAGCGTAATCTTCCGCCAGTCCGACATCCCGGAGATCCCCGTATTTCACCTGGCCCTGTCGATGTTTTCACCTGTCGGATGGTTGCTGCGAATGCCGACCTACAAAGATCAGATCGAGCAGCTCAGGATCGAATCGCCAAATTACGGCTTCCTTGGATATCCGGTCCTTCAATCGGCGGATGTCCTGATGTACGAAGGCGATCTTGTGCCAATCGGAAAGGACCAGGCCCCGCACCTCAATTTTACTGTCGACCTCGCTGAATCGATGGTTGCGAAGTTCGGGAACCTGTTCCCGGTGCCCGACTACCTTCATTCAGAATTCGCGGTCGTTCCCGGCTCCGACAATCGAAAAATGTCGAAATCCTACGGGAACGTGATCAACATCAAGGACACCGAGAAACAGACTGCGAAAATCATTAAGTCGTTTTACACGGACCCGCTGAAACCATACATGGGCGACCCGGGACATCCGGACGCCTGTCCGGTATTTTACCTCAACAAGATTTATATCAAGGACCCGGACGAACTCCGGAAAATCCGCGAGACTTGCGAATCGGGTGAACGCGGATGCGGGCAGTGCAAGATTGAACTTGCTGATTCATGCAACGATAACCTTCGACCGGTACGCCGGAAACGCGAGGAGCTGGCTCAAAACCCGAAAGAGGTCGAGAAAATCCTCAAAGACGGTGCGAGTAAAGCCCGGGTAATAGCGGGGAAGGTTCTTAAGAAAACCCTTAAAGCAGTCGGAATCAAGTGAGCGAAAATTTAAAAATCACGTCGAAAATTACCATATATCCCCTTGGATCGATGGGCTGGATCCCAGGCTTCGGGATGGAAACCATATGCTATTGCTTTTTTCATGGCGACGAAATTTTCATTCTCGATGCCGGGACGGGGATTTCAAGATTGCTTGAATTACGGGAATCGCTGTTCAGCCGCCAGATGTCGAAGCTGAAACGCGCCCATATTTTCCTCAGCCATTACCATTTCGATCATTGTCTTGGGCTTTTCTGGCTCCGGGCACTGCTCCCGGGAATTCCAGTTACAATTTATGCTCCGGGACAACCAATATATGGCGAACCTGCCCATGAAATCCTTGGCGATTTATTCAAGCGACCTTATTCACCTAAAGATTTCGATGAGCTTATTCCTGGTGTCAGTGTAATTAATGTCGACACGTCCGGGATTACTATTGGGACCGGGGAAGGATCGATTGATATAAAAGTTAAGCTGAACCCCGAACATTCGGACCCGACAGTCTCGTACCGGTTCAATGACTGGTTTGCCTATGTAACGGATACGCCCCCTGAAGAGGAGACCATTCGCTTTGTTAGGGGTGTGAATGTGTTGCTCCACGAAGCTTATTTCGATTCATCCGACCTGTTCACCGATGCTGATGATGATCTTGAGACCCATGTCGGTGGACCGCATACCGGATCGTTTGGCGCGGGACTTGTGGCATTACGGGCGGGAGTTGAACGTTTATATCTGATTCACCATAATCCGGAGAGCACGCTTGAAATAATTGAAAATTCAGCGAGGCTTGTTACGTCGGAGCTTGGGATCGACTGCCGCTCATCGAAGGACCTGGAGGAAATTGAAATCGATTTGTAGGATCATTGAGCCTTTCTGAATGTCCAGGGAACGGTGTAGGAGAGCATTGACAGGGTTTCCTGGTCCGACATGGGAAGTGTCTCACCAAGTGCGGTTGCCGCTATCGCCCACGTGTAGTCCTTCTCGGTCTCCAGAAAATCATAGATCGGCTGGACAAGGGTAAATTCGGTCAATGTATAATTCAACGGCAGATAGAATGGAATTTCACCACCTATCAAGCCGGTAATTCTTATCACGTAATTCAATGCTCCATCACTTTCGGTCCAGTCGAAAATATCATTGACAGCCATTTCGGTATTGTGTGCCGGAACATTCAACCCGGGGGTGGTGTACTTAAGGAAATGGCTTTTTTCGCTCCAGTATTTCTGGCCGCTGATAACCGATGCGACCGACCATTCCCACAATCCGTCCGGTGCCCTGAGTTCCATGAATGTAAATGGAAGGTAGAACTCGTTGATCATTCCAAGGTTGAAGCCCCCTTCGGGAAGCAGCTTGAAATGCTCGCCATCGATCCAAAAGTCGATCCAGTAAGCGGATGGGTTTGTGCCGGATGCCGGGACATAATGAAAATACAGATTTTCCCCCAATGTATAGTTATGGCCGGGTTCGGGTGCGAGTAACTCCGCGGCCTTGGGATGATCTTCCACATACTCGGTCATGATTGTGTTTGCCGCGACCGCCCATGATTCCGATGTCAGGCCACTTGCGATCTCTGTTGCGTAAACGGCAACGACAACATCCTTCCCCGCATCCTCTGGTCCGAACTGAATATATTCCTTATTCTCATACTGATTGGACGTCTGGTACATGAGCTCGCTCGTGGCCTTATCGTAAACGCGGAGATCGAGGTTGCTGATTTTCCATGAAACCCCGGATTTATGCTTGTTATAGACCAGCACTACACGGTCGCCGTCCTGAACATTCAGAATCGAGAATGTCGTGTTGTCGCCGGAGCTATGGAATGTACCGGAAAACGTGTCCGGAATATGTTCGTACGCCGACCACGCGTCGAGTGAGCCGAAGCCCGCATAGTAATCGGGACCGGTACTTCCCGGGCTTGATGTGTAGTCTTCCGCGGTTGCAAAGGTCAGTGCCCTTAGCTCAATTGAACTTGTGACACCGGCGCTCAACAAACTGGCTGCGAATCCGGAGAAATGCGGCGCCGCGCATGATGTCCCTGGGAAGTTGCCCCATCCACCGCTAGATGAAGGCGACATGGCCTGCGTTGGAGCCATGATTTCAGGCTTCAGGCGCTCTTCGCTGCCGCCGGGCCCGTAGCATGGGCCGTATTTGCTGTTCGTATAATATGTGTCGTCGTCGCGAAGTCCGGTATCGTGATCGACAATCCCGGCTACCGATACGCCGTTCCAGCATACTGCCGGCTTATCGTTTATCTGATCTTCTTCGCAACCGAGATTTCGATTTCCGGTTCCAAGAGACCAGGTGACATCATACAGATCGATCGTGTTGTCGACCCATTCGGAAATCATGTCGAGTCCGTCGCGCTGGTGGCAGTTATATATAAAAATCATGCTGAAGTTTATGATTTCGGCATCGTTAGCCCCGCCACCGCCAAGGGCAGCCCAGTCGTAAGCGTGCATCAGGGCTTCCAGCCCGTCATAACCGGAGCAAAATTTTGCGTTGTAGAAAGTGTCGATTCCCCATGCCATCCCGCGATTGATTGCGTCCTGCGATGCCACCACGCCTGCGGTGTGAGTTCCGTGGTCCCCGCTGTCACCCGGATCGCAGCCGGTTGCGTAATCGGGAAATGTGCCCGATTGAAGGTCAAGTCCGATAAATGCGTCGTGCTCCGCGTAAACCCCGGTATCTATCGCCATGACAGAAATTCCCTCGCCCTGGAAACCCATATTCCACAGGGTTTCGGGATATGCGTTTGGCCTGAGCTTCATGGTCTGCGACGTGGTTTCGGTGGCAGGAATTGCTTCGATGTCTTCAAAAATTTCGTGTACTTCCGGTAACGCCCTTATCCGGATGATAGATTCCCGCGGAGCCTTCACGCAGAGTGAATTAATAACCAGATCCTGGAATGTGATTGTCGTTCCCAGGATGGATTCAATCTTATCAATCGCGTTGCGCTGGATATCATCGAGGGAAGCTTCAAGCAGGGATCTTATATAATCCGCGCGCTGCTCCTTCAGGTCGAGAATTATGTTGACCAAAGAACTGACCTGGGATTGAACGGATACCGCGTATGGGTTGTCCCTGTTATTACGGTAAATTTCCTTGATCTGGTCGGAAACCTGGCGGATCTCGGGAAATGCTGAGTCTCCGGATTCAATGGCGCTGGTGTAGAGGTCCGGAGGAGTGCCTGTCAGGATTACGATCAGGTTTACATCTTCCGGCACTGGTACATAAGCCGCTGTTGCAGAATTGTCAATGGATGGGGAAGTTAGGGATGTCGGGGCAGGTGATTTTGATGAGCACCCGATTGACAGAAGGATTGAAAAAAGGATCAGAAGGGATAAAGCACACACAAGTTTAAAAAGCTTCATCATGGTAAATCTCGCTTTTATTTAGATATAAAGAGACGTGTAAATCCTATCACACCGGATGGATTCAGGCAATGTTCAGATATTTTTCATTATTGATCAGATCCTGTATTTCATTATAATAATGACAAAAATCACGTGGCGTCAACAAAAACCGCGTGGCGTCAACAAAAACGGGTGGCGTTGACAAGCTCAGTGAGACATCTCCATCCCGCAAGCCTCGAAATTCTCCGCGTCGAACGTGTTTGTCGACGATTTTTACAATTAACAAAAAAATACGGGTGCCGTTGACAAGCTCAGTGAGACATCTACATCCCGCAAGCTTAAAAATCCTCCGCGTCGAACGTGCTTGTC
>DAOVJF010000411.1 GCA_030673355.1 Planctomycetota bacterium
GGATGCTGGTTCAGGTCCTAATATGTTTGTAAAGCTTCATAAATCGCCATCCGGACTTGTGGCATACACTTTAAGTGAAGGTGTAGGAGTTGTTGTCTGTGACCTTACTAATCCTGAAAGCCCCATCGAAACGGTAATTCTCGCTCATCCTGACGCTACAGAGATAGATTGCGATGATCAATATCTTGCGATTGGAACGTCCACTGGAGCTGAAGTATATGAACTTACTGATCCAATCTATCCTACGTACAGAGGGAAATTGACTCCAATGGACAACAATGATGGTCAGGTCTGGGACGTCAATTTCGAAGGAAACGCGCTCTGGACCCGTACGAATCATTCGATTGTAAGGTACGATCTTACGAGCGATTGGCCTTTCGTAAGTGAAAATCGTACTGACCTTCCTTTGCCGATTGGCTGGATCAACGCCAAATGGCCGTTTCTTGTCGACGGTGCGCAAGCTATACCCTATTATGACTACGGCCCATGGATATATCCCATTGGATTATGGCAGGATTTCGAAGCTGAAAAAATGGGTCCATATGTAAATCATGCTGCCAGAATTGCTATAGATGGGCCTTACTATTTCCGGCAGTATGGCCTGATGTCTGATATTCCTCCAATGGATGGCTTATGGGGGCAAATGATAATTTATAACTGGCTTGATTTTGCCGCTACATATCCGGATTATCCGGAGTATACGGCACGGGTATTTATGCCAAAATATCAAACCGATACACCAACAATTTATGGAGGTCCCGAGTTTGTGGTCAGGGACAATCGCGTCTACATGGCTCGTGGATTTATGGATCTGGTAACAATCAGGCTGTGGTGAGATTGAAAAATGAAAAATCCCCACTTTTCGCAGGGAAGCTTTAATCAAGAACATAACTGGCGAATAAAACGAGGAAATCAACGAATTCGGAATGGTTCGTCGGAGCGGGTTTTCATTGTATCGGCAAGGGCTTCGACGATCTTGTGTGTCGCTTCCACGATACGTTCCGCGCGGGCATGATCGACCTGCTCGGCATCCGGGGTGCCCTCAGCCTCCCAGTACCTTTGAATTTTAATCAGGTACTCCGCAAATTCCTGAGGGATAAGGCGTTTGTTAACGAATTCCCGTCTGAAAGTGGCAACGACGGTACGGTGACTGGCCACCTCGAACCCGCGTTTCATCAATGCAGCTTTGGCAGCCATAAACATGACGTTGTACGCATCGGGAACCATGTGGTCGATTTCAGTACGGTCAACACGGTTTAACATCTCCCTGACCTTAATCCGTGCTCTTCTCATGAGACTGTCAGCTTCAGCACCGAGTGCCATGTCAGACCTCCAGCATAGATATAGAATCAATGAACGCCCAGCGTATATATTATATCACATGTTAAAAGAAAATTGATTGGACATATTTAGAATTGATAATCGGCGACAAGCACGTTCGACCCGGAGGATTTCGAGGCTTGGGGGATGGAGATATCTCACTCAGCATGTCGCCGCCACGCGTTTTGGGTCGTTATTAGATTGAAATGCAGGAGCTGATGAATATTTAATCAATGAATTGGCCTGAGAAAACTGGAAAGGGGTTTTAGAGCAGACTATGTCATATAAACAGGCTTAAGGGGGACAAAATGCACTGAATTATGGTCTATTTGACATAATCAATGTCCGAAACCTGGAACTCGACCGACTCGTTGCCCATCCAGCTATTGATCATGAAATGCCCGGCTGTCAGGAACCTTTGACCTCTTATGCTACCGCCCTCGAAGTACCGGGCCATAGAGAATCCAATACCTTTTACGACGTTGCCATCGTTTGAAACAAACCTGAATTGCATATGTTCGAGTTCTTTGCCCACTGCCCGTATTTTTTCGATTTTTACGGGTCCGAAGGCAAATTCCGGTTCCGGATTCCCCATACCCCATGGACGGAGGGCATCAAGCTCAAGGACATCTTCCGGGCTGGTTAAGGGCGATTCAAGGGCGAAATCGAGGGTTTTCGATATTGGGGATGGAGACCATTCAATTTCAGCGCAAGCCTTAATAAACTGTTTCAGGTTACCCGGAAGGACTGTGAGCCCGATCGCTCCCGGATGCCCGCCAAGGCGATCGGTAAATTGTGTTACCGGCTGCATAAGCTGGATCAGGTTCTCCCCCCCGGAAGTCCGCATGCTTCCACGATAGAGCCTGTCATCGCCGGTGCCGGAAGGCGCGAGTACACAGGTTGGCCGTCCGGTTTGCTCGGCAAGCCGCATCGCCGCAAGTCCGGCGAGCCCGGCAGTGCAGTCCTGATCCATAACCGCCAGGACTCCCGCATCCATTTTCGTCCAGGCCACCTCCGGAAGCTGCGTAAGCCGCCTGACCACCTGGGTAATAGTCCTTTTCCGCTGGCGGTTCAAATTTTCGAGGGTTCTGAAATGTCGCCAGGCGTTGTCAGGATTTTTGGCAAGAAGTAATTTCGACGCGATCGACGGATCGCCCATTCGACCGGCGGCGTTCAGAAGCGGAGCCATTCCGAACCCGACATCGCGCGCGGATACAAAATCCCTGCCCCCATCGCGGCGCGTACCCTCGTAGAGTACTTTCAAACCCGGGATTTCGGTGGACGGGATCCCGGCGAGTCCAAGTTTTGTAATGTGCCGATTTTCACCGGTCAGGGGACAGACATCGGCAACAGTCGCGAGAGCAATCAAAGGCAGGAGCCGGTCCATTGATTCCAGGGGATCCCTGCCCATCGCCTCCACCAATGCGATCGCCAGTTTGAACCCTACAGTCGCCCCGGCAATTTTCCCACCTGGGTAATCACCATCGAGTTCCGGGTGGACGAGGACCGCTCCGGCTGGAGGAGTATCGGGAATCGTATGGTGATCGGTAATAATTACTTCAATCCCCGCTTCGGTGGCTGCCTGGACAGACTCTGTCGAAGAAATCCCGCAGTCGACAGAAACGATCAGGCCAATACCGGCATTTTGAGCAAGTTCAACAGCCTTGAGAGATAACCCAAAACCATCCTCGTCGCGTTTTGGAAGGAAAATTCGCGATTTGCATCCAAGGTCCTTAAGTGTTTTATGAAGGATCACCGCGCCGACAACACCATCGACATCGTAATCGCCATGAACGAGGACCTGTTCAGCATTTTTACAGGCTTTTACACAGCGATCTTTTGCCTGTTCAAGGTTGGGAATCGCTTCCGGGGGCAGGATTCCAGATTCAGAGGGATTCA
>DAOVJF010000359.1 GCA_030673355.1 Planctomycetota bacterium
ATCCTGGGGCGTAGTCATGTATCAGAATCTCCACCGTCAGCGAGAGGTTTACCAAGTTCAATATTTTATACAAATAGGGAAGCTGAGGATATTACAAGTTCCCGATAATTCCTTCGAGATGCTTGAATAATCTATCACAATGTGGAGCGCAATTCCGGACTTTGGATGGATCGATCATTTCCAGGATCAGAGATCCATGAAATATTTCATTGTATTCATTTCTTTTATTAATAGCTTTTGTCATTCTTTTTAGTTTGTTCTTCAGATCTGATTTAGGAATGCCTTCAACATTTGCCCGTTGGGGTAGGTTATTCAAATTGAATTTAGGACCGAACACTTTAACAAGGACATCTTTATCAGCCATGAACCAGGCTTCCATTGTTTGCACCATGAGATGAATATTCTCTTCGGCTGCACCACTTAAATCCCAACCTGTTTCCTTTCTTGTTAAATAATCCTTAGGGGAATTTCTGACCTCGCCTTCTGAGTCAACAAGCAGGATGACTGTCGCTTCAGGAAAGACTCTTATTGCAGTAATAAAATCATCATGGGCGGTAGTCCTTCCTCCCGACGGCATTAAACTCCATTTAATCCGTTTTTTCCGGGCAATAGCCTTAACAGGTTCAAAAAAGGCATCAAATCCTCTCCGGAGCATCCTCCGTTGGTTCTTGTAATCACCGCCACCTTCAACGTAGATCCTGATTTCCCCTGTCACAGTGTTCCTCCGATGTCTCCGCGGAGCCAGAGATCACCAATTGAATATTCTTTAAGCCATTTCTCGAATGTTTCAGGATCGAGACGCTTCATGTGAGTCCCCTGGTCGTCACGCTCACAGATTACAATGGATTCAGGCATGTCGCTGAGCTCAGAGACTAAGATGTCGGAATGGGTCGTGACAATTAGTTGAGTACGATTCGCAGCTTCTTTGAGAAGTTTGCCTAAAATTCCAATTGCATCGGGATGCAGTCCGATTTCAGGCTCTTCTAAGCAGATGAGAGGTGGTGGGTCTGGGTGGAGTAAAATAACAAGGAGACATAAGAATCTTAAAACCCCATCAGATTGGCGAACTGCAGGGATTGTTGACTGTAAACCACTCTCATGAAACCTGAGATATAGCTGATGCTCGATAACGTCAGTCGTAACATTTTTGATGCCGGGGTAAATTTTCTGTATACAGTCAACCAGTTTCTGCTTATCGCCACCAGGCATGTTGTCAAATTTATTGATCACACCAGGTAGGTTAGAAGCATCATCATTTAGAAATTTACTATCCAAATCTACAGGCTGTGGATTGCGTGGTTTAAATTCTAATCCTGATGGCCACCCGGGATATATTTGAATTTTTCTTAAAACTCGACGAATAATATCTACTTCAGTGTATCTCGTATAATCCGTAAACTGTTTTAAAATTGGTACGTTCAGGTTAAAATCATATTCGTTATGATTTCCTGTATCCTCTTCAAAACCTAGAGTTGGGATTATTGAATTCCCTTTGTAATGAGGTCCTCCCTTTTTTCCTTTTAAATAATATACCTCAATGGTCTCTTTCTCGTGCTCTAATCGTTCGTTGATCACTTCGTTTCTTAATTTAAATTGCCCAAAGTGGTCTACGGAAAAGCAGAGCTTATATCCATAGAAAAATTCGTAGCACTTGATCCCGACATCAATTCCAGCAAAATCTTTTGCTGCCCATTGTTTACCTTTCCAAAGGAATTCCGGTGTACCTCCACCTTCACTGAATGGGTCAGTGATCTTATCGGGAGCAGATTTAAGGATTTTCAACGCTTGAATAAGATTAGATTTGCCTGAAGCATTAGGGCCAATTATTACATTCAACGGTCTGAGTTCAAGATCGATTCCTTCAGGGCCAAAGGAGAGAAAGTCATTTAACCGTATTTTGTTCAGCATTATTGAAAGATCCATAATCCAGCGACCTTTATTATCGAATTTACCAAGGCATCATTATATACGCTCTCACCTGAGAAAAAAACAGACCATTTGTAATTCTGCGGGTTTATACTCGGTTATTTGATGACAGAGATTTCAACAGCGTCTTGAGAGGTTGATCGGTAACTATCTGGCTGTTTAGGTTCCAAAAAAAATGCGGGTTCGGTTATTCTGTATAGATTTTTACCACTTTACCGTCGCCTTCATTTACCTCGACCAGTTTCATGGGTCCGCAATCCTCAAGAGTTTTCATCAAGCCGTTCAGGTCAAGGTCGATTCCGTGGCCCGCCATCTCAGCCTTCGCTTCCTTCGGGATGAATTTACCGGCGAACCTGGCAAGGCCGATGGGGATCTTGATATTCACAACCTTCCCATCACCCTCGCAAACCTTAACGAAAAGCCATCGCGGTTTACGATTTTTTCCCCCTGGGGAATCGCTATCGGAGGTTTCCTCATCCGAGCGGCACACTGGGATATCAAGGTGCTCTTCATCCGGAGTGGTCCTGACGAGTGACTTCTCGGCAGATTCCAGCGCCTGGATAAGATCGAGGCCTTCGTTTGGCGATATGGTTCCATCCTTGATCATTTCAAGGATCCTGAGTTTTTCATCTGACATTTATGTTACTCCTTTTGATTTAGTTCTGATCATCATATATTTCACTCTGGCCGGGTTCTCGATTATCGACTTTCTCGCCACGAAGCATACGCGCTGCAGAAGGAGCATCGATTTCACCACTTGCCAATCGGTTAATAATTTCAGATTTTTCGTCCGTTGAGAGCCCGACCGGAATATCCCGGCTATCAGGGTCCGTGCCAGGTTCCTTACCAGCAAACAGGTGCATTTTCACGGTTAACGTCGAGGGCTGGTCACCTAATTTTTTGTTTAGGTTTTTCAGCTTTGCTTTGACAGTCGGGTAGCTGATCCCCATCAATCTCTCTACATCCTTCATATTCCCTTCGGTCTGGATGAAAATATGGGCAAAAAGGCGATCCTCGTCACTCAAATAGCAGAATGCACATCCCTGGAACTCACCTTCCATCCGTGTTGAGCAGACAGGGCAATCATACCTTGTGATTTTGAGGGTTGACTGGCATTTCGGGCAATTATTCAGGTGGTTTTTCATGGTAATTGTTAACTCTTATTAAAAATTTAGTAGTTTTTGATATGAATCAACCATACTCCAAAATATCAAGTTTGTCAAGGATATTATTTAATATATTCCATAAAAACTTCTATATTATTGAGAATATTAAGATGCTACTTGAATAATCTTATTAAAAAATGTCGGGACTGAATCGCAAATCCACGTTTTTCCACTGGGTGGGGAGAATTATGTTGAAAGTATCTCAACAAAAATGTAGAATATTGGTTATTATTCGGTTATAAATGACAACCGGAAGGAAGCGGGTTAAATGGTGAATCCTTATCAATCGCGGGACGAGCTGCGCGTCCCGTCGCATAATCTCGAAGCTGAACGAACTGTACTCGGGTGTTGCCTTTTGGACAGGGTGGCACTTCTTACGGTACTCAGCTCAATCAAACCCGACGATTTCTTCCATCCACCCCACCGAATAGTATTCGAAGCAATATACAAACTGTTCAACGAGAATGTCAATCCCTGCCTCGTTTCCCTTACGAATGAGCTGATGACAACCGGGAATCTCAATGCCGGGGGTGGGGCTGAGAGTGTCGCTGGTCTGACAAATGTGGTCCCATCTGTAAGGAACGCGGAACATTACACGAAAATCGTCAAAGAGAAGGCCCAGCTCAGGCGCCTGGAACGTCTTGGTAAGGAGATGGCGGCGTTTGCCGG